>JBJKQF010000019.1:0-50215 GCA_046705545.1 Terriglobia bacterium | reverse complement strand
CGTGCCGCGCCATGGCCTGATCCATGTCGCGCAGATAGTCTGTGCAGACCTGGTGCCCAAAGCCGCGCGAGCCGGAGTGAATCAGCACCACGACCTCATTTTCGTAGAGACCTAGGCGCTGGGCGATTTGCGGCTCGAAGACACGCTCCACGTATTGTACTTCCAAGAAGTGGTTGCCGGAGCCCAGCGTTGCCACTTGTGGCAGGCCGCGCTTCTTGGGGCGATCGCCCACCGCGGCGGGGTCCGCGCCATCAATTGCACCGCCTTCTTCGCAGTGGGTCAAGTCTTCCGGGTAGCCGTAACCGTGCTCCACCATCCACTGGGCGCCTTCCACCAGAATGCGGTCGAGCTCCTGGTAGGAGATTTTGACCGGCCCGCCGCGGCCGGCCCCGGAGGGAATATCGCGGAACAGCTGATTAACGAGCTCGCGAATCTTGGGACGGACGTCGTCCACGGTCAACGTGCTCGCCAGCAGGCGCACGCCGCAGTTGATGTCAAAACCCACGCCGCCCGGTGAGACGACGCCGCCTTCTTCAGGGTCTGTGGCGGCAACGCCTCCAATCGGGAAGCCGTAGCCCTGGTGGATGTCCGGCATGGCGAGCGACCGGCCCACAATGCCGGGCAGCATTGAGACATTCACTGCTTGTTCGAGGGAAAGGTCTTTGAGCAGATCCTTCAGCAAGGCTTCGCTGGTATAGACTAGCGCATCGGTCAGCATGCCGGGCTTAGTATTGCGCGGCACTAGCCACCGGAAGTCGTCCAGCTTTTCCAGTTGGTGTATTCCAAGGGACATGCAAAACCTCTGCCGAGGCCCTACGAACCCGGTTTTTCCTCTTTGTGCTGGCGAGACTGCCAGGCTTCGAAAGCCTTGTCCAAGGTGGCCTCAACGATGTCCGGCACGCGCTCCACGGTGCGGCCCAGCGATCCACCCACGCCCAGGCGGTGGACACTTAACTCACCGCCTCGAACGGCCACCAGGGCCACGGGCGTCATGCGGACACCGCCGCCCCCTCCACCGCCTTCTCCCTTGCCGTTCTTCTTGATGTCTTCGCCGCCGGCTCCTCCCGCCCCAACTCCCAGGGAGACGCGCGAGATGGGAACAATGGTGTATTCGCCCATGGTAATCGGGGCGCCCACAATCGTTTCCGTCTTTGCCAGGCTCCTCAGTTCTCCGATCAAGCTTTTGAGGATTTCTTGTGCTGGATTCATCGTTGCCTCCCTTCGCTTCACTTAGTGGAAATGTTTTGTCAAATCAGTACGCTCTCAATTCCGGTTATCTGGACCGGACGGCTGAAAAGGCCCGCCACTGCTTGAACAGCGCCCAGTAGGGCAGCCCGGAACCAAAGTAGAGAAAAGCCTTGAGAATACGCAGTGGATGAAGGCGCAATTCCAGGAACAGGCTGTTCTCGCCGGTAAAATTGACCCGGATTCCCATGCGCCTGGGCAGCCCCGCCACAGCGCCCGCCAGTATGCCGTTGAGGGCTGGATCGGGCAAAGAGACTTCACTCTCCGACCGGGACACCTCGGCGGAGCGGAAAAGCAGCTTCAGCAGCTTTGCGGTCTGCCGAGCAAGCTCGCGGCGGATGTTGGAATTGCCCATGCAGCGCATCAAGAATCGCACCGGCCGCCGCTTCTTGTGTGGCTTTGCCACATTTTCTTTCCTCGCAGCCTTCCGAACCTTGAATGCAACCGGCTTTCGTAAAAAATAGAAGCCGCTCTCACCGGCGCCACCCGGAAGCGAGAGAAGGTATTCCAGGACCATCAGCCAGCGGACGCGGACATGCCGCCGGCGCGAATCGACGGTGATGACCACCGGGCTGAATACTACGAAAGCCACCGCCGCTACGGTTAGGAATGCAACGATACAGAGCCCAATTAGCAGGTATTCCAAGCAGACGCCCCCAATCCCACGCTGGATTGTTCTTTCGGCCCTCGTTCAAATTGTACGCTTGTTGTACCCCGGACTCCACCCCGGACTCTTTTTCGTGTACGCAGGGATTCTAGCGGTTCAGCGATGGGCGCAATGCCCAAATCGCCCCTATTAGCTGGGGTTGGATGGTTGCTTTACCCCTTGTTGACGAGATCGGTGATATAGAGCATGCGATTCCAATCGGCATCGGCGGTGACCATGTCGCTGACGCCGAGAACGAAGTGGCTCTCGCCGGTGAAGCGGCTGACCAGTTCATCGATGGCTTGGCGGAAATCACTTTCTGGAGTGCTTTCGGGGCAGAGGAGGGTGGAAGGAATGCCTCCCCAAAGGGTGATCCGGTCTCCGAAAGCAGCGCGGAACTCCTCCAGGCGCACGCTGGTCATGGGATGCGGGCAGACGGAATCCGCAATATCAAACCCGCTGCGGACCAACAGCGGCAGCAGGCGGCGATTCTCGCCGTCGGGATGGGTCATCAGGAACTTGCCGTTCCGGTGCAGCAATTTAGCGTAATCGTGCAGGGCGGGGAGGATGTGCTTTTCAAAGAAGGGCGGATAGGTAATGGAATCGTCATAATTGGAGCCCAGGAAGACGACCTCGGATGGACCTTCAGCGCCGATCTGCTGGATTTGCTGGTAAAAGGGTTGCATGGCTTCGGCCAGCCGCTCGATCTTCTCCGGGTAGTCGTACATGGCGTAGAAGAAGTTTTCGACCGTCATCAGTTCTTTCATGATGTGGTGGGTGGGGCAGGCGGGTCCTTCGAGAAAGGCGACCGCAACGCCGTTTTCTCCCACCTCGCGGCGGCGTGCCAGGTAACCCTCAAAGTCCGGTTCCACTTTGAGGTGCGAGAAGATGTGGGCGGCAACCTCGAAGTCCTCCGGAGTGTGGATGGCGGGCCGCGTAACGTAAGGCATGGAAACTCCGGCCTCGATCATTTCCTCGGTCATCACGTGGACGGTGTGGATGGAGCCGGCGGGCGTATGGTATTCAACTGTGGTTTCTTGGCCGCGCTCGGTTACTCGCCGGTCAACGTCCTGGAGCGTGATTCGATAGGGCAAGACGGCATGGTGAAAGATTCCCAGGCCCCGGTCTAACATGGCGTCTGGATTGGTCAAGTCAGTGAAATCAGGGACCGAAGAGTAACAGCCCACGCCTAGCTTTTCCGTGATCTCGGTGAGAGTGAGAGACTGGAGTTCGGCGGGCAACGCGCCGTGGCGGAGACGCACGCGGTGCCAGAACTCCAGGCGGGGCACCCACGGCAGACGATCAGGCTTTTCACCCCGGATAGCAGCCAAGCAACGTTCACGATGCGTCATGGAGGTTCTCCCTTCAAGCAGCGGGCCAGTATATGTCCTTCGGGCTGGGCTCGACAATCTGTTTTTGGTTGCGGGCGGGATTGGCCGGGGGTCTGACCTCCCGGGCGCTCGTTTCCCGTCTCAATGCGCTCACTGGGCGGTGAACAGACCCTATGGTCACAGCCCGCGGCCACAAGGGCGGCGGACAACGGGAGGGTGCGGAAGGGAATCTAATGGCATGGACGCGGCGCTGGCCGTGCTGTAACATGGAAGGCAACGGGTGAAAGAGATGCGCAATCTTTTAGCTTCCGTCGTGGTTTTGTTCCTGGCCCCGGTTTTCCTGGCTGCGGAGAATCCCCGGCCTGCGATTCCCACGGGAACCAGAATCGACGTGCAAATGATATCGTCGCTGAGCTCCTCGGCCAGCCGGTCCGGAGACCTCTTCACTGCCAAAGTTCTGGACCCTGTTTTTATTGATGGCGAACAGGTGGTGCCTGCGGGCAGCACGCTTCGCGGTCATGTGACTTTTGTCAAACCGCCGGGACGCGTCAAGGGCAAGGCAGAGATGCGTCTGGTGGGTGACAGCATCATGACTCCGGACGGCAAGGCCTACACCTTTGCAGCGGAGCTGACCAACGGCGCCGGTTCCGACGTCAAAGTGAACGGCAACGAGGGAACTGTGGAAGGGCAGGGCAAAAGCAAGAAGCAGGCTGCCAAAGAAAGCGGCATTGGCGCTGCGGCCGGAGCAGGGGCAGGCGCAATTGCTGCGGGCGGCACCGGCGCGCTCTATGGAGCGGGTATCGGCGCGGTCGCCGGCTTGATTCACACGCTTGCCAAGCACCACAGGAACTTGGTGATCGAATCTGGTACGTCGCTGGTCTTTGTGTTGACGGCGCCTGGGATGCCTGGGAAAGCCGCTTCCACGGAATTGGGTTCAGCCCCCTTTATCTGCACAACCTGCCGTTGAGCGCCACGCTTTATTCCGTCTGATTTCCTATTTGCAGGCTAAAAGAGCACGGCCCTCTGCACTGCGCAGAGGGCCGTGGACTTTCTCGCTGACCTTTTGGGGAATGGGCCGACAGGCTCTATCTACCTGCCGCGTCCGCCGTGTCCGTGTCCGTTATTGCCGTGCTCATTGCCGCCCCCGCCTCTCTCCTGATGGGAGGGAGGAGCACAGCGCTGCGGACTGCCGTGGCCCATCGAACGGTTCTCCTGCTGCGGACGCGCCTGGGGCATTGAGCGTTGAGTCGCCCTCTCATTGCGTCCGGCATTGAAGTTCTGGTTCTGTTGTTGGTTCCGGTTGAAGTTTCGGTTGTGCTGTTCGTTCCGGTTGGCATTCCGGAATTGCTGGTCATTCCGATTGAAGTTACGATTCTGCTGCTCGTTGCGATTGAAGTTCTGGTTCTGCTGTCGATTCCGGTTGACGTTGCGGTTCTGCTGTTCGTTCTGACCGAAGCTGCGGAACTGCTGGTTGTTCCGACGCTCGACGGGCGCTGCCCTGCGAGCGGGCTCACGGTACGGAGCGCCTGTCCTGGTGGCTCTTTCCGCGCCGCGGGCGCGGAATTCACCCGGCCGAGGGGTTGCGGCAACCGACGGACGTCCGCGGTTGAAGCTGGCGCGTTGCGCGGGATCATTGCGCGCAAAATCCCGTTGGTGTTCTTGCTCGCGAAGGGCCCCAAAGCGCCGACTACGGGCCGCGTCAAGCTGCCTTCTTGTCGGCCGGGCGTTAATGCCGCCCGGGCCTCCGTTATAGCTGACGCGGGAGTCGCGAACGTTTTCGACCCGGCGGTTGTAGTAGTACCGGATGTTGTTGATCCGGATGTTGTTTACGTCCCGGTTGTAATAGAAGCGGTCGTGGTTCCAATAGCCGCCGTAGTAGCCAAAACCGGTGTACCCATAGCCGTAGTTGATGCCTCCGTAAAAGCCTACCACCGTGCCCCAGTAACCGGCGTGCCAAAAGTACATGCCGCCGTTATACCCCCAATAGCCGGGAGTCCAGAGCGCACCCACAAAAGGCGCCGGTACCCAGGTTCCCGGGACCCAATAGTATCCATAGTCCGGATCCCAGGCCCAATAGCCGGGCGTCCAAACGTAGTTCGGGCCGGGACACATTGGCTGGGCGTAGACTGGTATCGCCGGAGGTCCGAAGTTGACGGAGATGCCGATCGCAACTTGAGCATAGGATGGAGTCGGCACAGCGAGCATCCCCAGCATCAGGAGTAGTGAGGCCACGAGGCTTGCAACGACTCCTGCACCCAGCATGCCCGCAGTTTTCTTCGCTGCGGGTTCAGCGCAGAGCCTTGCCGCCCGTGTGTTCTCTCCTGTGTCGTTGGCCGCGGTGAATTCACTCTGCCGCGAACCGCTATTGAAGGGTCCGCACCCCAAACGATCGATCTTACACTCGTTTTTGTCTCTCATCGAAGCACCTCCGTCTTAGCACTGAACATTCGCGTTTTCACCAGGAGATCCGAAACGATGCCTTTTTTATTGAGGACACTCAAGCGGCAATCACGGGAAGTTACCCATCTTTTCGGCGTCTTTAGAGCGCTAACTGTTACTTTTGAACGCATTGCCGTCAGTTCCTCAGTTCTTTATGAGCAAGCCTTTATCCATTCAACGGACTTTCAACCAAACTCCCGTCCGTCAATGCCCTAGACGAGGTTGCGGCAAAGTGGGTTACCGGCGGCAGCCCTCCAAAATTTGCTAAAGTGCGTAAAAGTTACAAACCGTGGGGTTTAGTTCCCAGTGGAAAATTGTGGAGGGCTAATGGCGTGGGCGCCATGGAACGCGCGGGGCGATCACATAGTTCAGTTGCACCAGAACGATGAACCCGATGCTCCAGTAGGTGTTGATCACGCACAGAAGTGCGCCGAAGGCATAGAGCGCCTGGGCGATGATGATCCGCCGGCAGACCGCGGCCGGAATTTCGGCAGGCATCTCCTCCTTCGCCAGATGTGCCCGCATCGTATATCCCCAGCTTCCATAAAGAGCCACTCCCAGAAGCAGAATGTTTCCCCAGTAGAAGATCAGAGCAATGCGGTAGCGAATGAATTCAGCCAGCAAGGTGGTGGAGAAAGGTGTCAGGGTGACCGCAAACAAAAACGCAATATGAATCCAGGTCAGATGCCGGTCTGAGCGTCGCAAGTAATTGAGCTGAGTTTGCTGCCCAACCCAGAAAATCCCCAACGTCATAAACGTCATCAAATAGGTCAGCAGACGCGGGGCAAGCGCCAGGAGTGCATGAGCAAGCGCATGCTCGCTATGGATCAACTCGGCGGCGGGCGCGTGGAGATCGAGCACCAGAAGCGTCATGACGACGGCAAAGATGCCATCACTCAACGCGGAAAGCCGCTCCGCGCTTTGCCCGGCGATGCGGTTGTAACGGGTGGTCATCGGTCGAAAGCTTACCATTACGGGGAACGTGGGCCAAGGGCGTAGCGGATTGCGCCGCGCAGTCCCAGGGTTCTTGACCCGCCCGTTGAGGGATGGCCTGGGGACCTTGAAAGGCTGGTTTCCTGGAGCAACTTTTGGTTTTGCGGTGGGTTTAAGCTATTGGGAAGAAATCGCGGAAAGGGGTGCGGCCAGCCCGAGGGAGGGGCACAAATGAGTTTCCCGGTAGACCTTGCGGGTGAAATTTCTGGCACCGGAGGAATCTGGCAAGTCCAATTTTTACAAGGATTTTACCCCTGGCACGAAACCCCAGAGCGGCAATCTGCGTCAAAAAGTTATGAAGAAGGATGAGAAGTGAAGTAGAGTACGATTAGCCGCGCCGAAGTGAATCGCCAGCCGGCAAAGGAACGGATCAAAGTGAGTCGATGGTTTGGTTTAAAGAACCCGGGTACAAAGGGGGTCACAATGTCGAGACTTTCTTGGAGATTAAATGCCGTTGTCCTGGTGTGCGGGATGCTGCTGGCTGGGGCGAACCGTCTGGCGGCCGTGCCACAGGCCGCTGATGGACCCAGCGACAGCGCCATCACTTCGGCCATCCAGGCCAAATTATTCCAGGACCCTGGGCTCAAAAGCCAGGATATCCGCGTGTCCACGCTCGAAGGCGTGGTGACCCTGACGGGTACCGTAGCGACGGAACAGCAAAGAGAAGCTGTGGATCGTATTGCCAGCACTGAGTCCGGCGTTGTGAAGGTGATAGATGGCATGAGCGTTGCCGGATCAGCGCCTGACGCTTCGGCAGATAACGGAGAACCGCAAGATTCCCCGCCGGCCGGGCCTCCTGAGCAGACGGCTGCTCAAGAATCTTATCCGCCCGCTGAAGCCTCCCAAATGCAAACGGTGCCTTCGACGCTGATGCTGCCAGCCGGCACCCTGGTAACCGTGCGCCTGGCGCAAGAGATATCCAGTGACCGTAACCAGCCGGGCGACAGTTTTACGGCGACGCTTGATCAGCCTCTGGTGTCCAACGGCTGGGTGGTGATGCGGAGTGGCCAGACCGTAATGGGGCGCGTGGCGGTGGCCAAAAAAGGCGGGCGTGTAAAAGGCGTTTCTCAGCTGGGATTATCGCTTGATCAGATCACCCTGGTAGACGGCCAGCAGGTGCGCATTCACACCACGCTGGTCAACGCCAGCGGCGGCCCTTCCAAGGGGCGTGACGCCTCGGCAGTCGGAACCACGACGGGCATGGGCGCTATCATCGGCGCCATTGCCGGAGGCGGTGAGGGTGCAGGGATCGGAGCGGGAATTGGCGCTGCTGCGGGAGTTGCCGGCGTGCTGCTGACGCGCGGGCGGCCCACCGTGATCATGCCGGAAACCCTCCTGACCTTCCGCATGGAGTCTCCGGTGACATTTTCAACTGCTGATAGTGTAGCGGCTTTCCGCCCGGTTACCCAGCAGGACTATCCTCGCAATGAACTTCAGCGGCGGCCGGATCGCTTTGCGGTCACCGGGCCGCGGCCTTACGGCTATTATGCGCCTCCACCGTACTGGGCCTATTACGGTTGGGGACCTTATCCCTACTATTATGGCGTCGGGTACTACTCGTGGTGGGGAGGTCGGGGCTGGCACTATGACCGTGCGCCCCGATTCTACCGCTCTGAAGGCGGCCACAGGGGACGCGGACGCCGTTAGATTGAATCCTGCAGAGTGGCAAGCGAACCGTAGCGGTAGCCTCTGAGGTCCGCTTGCCGCAGCTCCTTTAAAAATCCATTCCAAAGACCAGACTGCAAGAGTTGCAGACTACACATTGGCCGGGCCTTCAGTTTTAGGTGCAAGGCCGCTGCTCTTCGCAACTTTGGACCTCTATTTGCTCGCCATCTGAAACTTGAGATAAGGCCTGAGGAATGGTTCTTGAGAGCGTGGAAAGACCGCTTTTGCCCTCCATCCGCGAACTTCCGTAGCAGGGGGGAAGGGAAGGCAAGAGGGGGACGGTAGGCCGTCCCCCTCCGCGGACACCGGTTGATCGTGACGCTTTGCTCAGCGCCCAATGTTGATGCTGAGATGGATAAAGTCGTGGACCCGGTAGCCGGGATCAACCAAAACAACGTTAGGCCCGAAGATATAATACCGTAGTCCCGGTGGCGGAGGCGGCAACTCACGCAGCATCATTGGGGGCATCGGACGACAGTAGCGGCGGTAGCGCGGTTCGAGGACAACACCGTAACCCAGCGCGAAGCCGCGGGGACCGCGTTCGCGGAACCAGCGCTCGTCGCGGTGTTCACGGTAATATTCATCGACGGACCGGCGGTCGTATTCATTGAAGCGATAGCGGCCTTCGTGGTCCCGCCTCCATCCACGGTGCTCGCCTCGGTCATGATGTTCTCTTTCACGGCCATGGTGGTCGCGGCCACGGTCGTGGTCGTCATGGTCCCAACGGCCATTATAGCCGTTGGGCGATGGGGCAGGATTCGCCCAACCCGCCACTGCGCCGGGAGCCAGCACCACACCGAAGCCTACCAATAGAGCCAACAGGAATCGCCATTCTCTTTTCATCAACACTTCCTCCTTGCGGCCCGCCATGCGGGACCGGCATTTGACCCACGGCGATTCGATTCTTGGCGCCCCCTTCGGGAGTGTATACACCTGTTCGTCAAGGGCGCGCCGGTGGTTCATTCATCCTGGATTGTGCGTATTTTGGTTTCAGGCTGAGCGGGGCTACCCCGTGAATTGCCGCCCGCGGGGAACTCTGGGAAATTCCCCGCGGGACGGTCGTTAAATCGCTTTCGCAGGCACTGGATTAGCGGCTGCTTTGCAGTTTGGAGAGGAGGCGCAGGATTTCCAGATAGAGCCAGACGAGAGTCACCATGAGGGCGAAGGCGCCGTACCACTCCATGAATTTGGGGGCGCCGCCGGCCGCGCCGCGCTCGATCAGGTCAAAGTCGAGCACCAGGTTCAGGGAGGCGATCACGACGACAAAAATCGAAAAGCCGATGCCGATCAGCCCGTTGCCGAAAATTCCCGGAATGGCCACGCCGAAGAATCCCAGCACCATGGAGAGGATATAGACCAGCATGATGCCACCCGTGGCGGCGATCACGCCCACCTTGAATTTTTCCGTGGCGCGAATCAGGCCCGTTTTGTAAGCGAGGAGCATGCAGAAGAGCACGGCAAAGGTGAGGCCCACGGCCTGGAAGACGATCCCATGGTACGCGGCGGAGTACATTGCCGAGACGCCGCCCAACACCAAGCCTTCGAGCAGGGCGTAAAGGGGAGCGCCGATCATGGACCATTGCGGCTTAAAGACCGTGACGACCGCAACAATCAACCCGCCAAAGACGCCCAGCAGGAGGTAGGGTGTGACGGAGGCAGGATTGCCGGAGGTGTAATACATGTTCCACACCCAGGCCGCTGTGGCAAACGCCAGCAACAGCAGGAAACCCGTTTTGTTGATGGTTCCCTGGATCGTCATGCCCTCGCCAAGTTCGATCGGCCGGGCGTATCCGCCTTGTGAAAAAGCACGCCCCTTAAGAACAGGATTTCCGGATTCCATGTTTCTGCGCTCCTTGTGTCTTTAGATTGGAGAACCCTCTATCAATGTAACATGCTGCCAAGAGAATAAGAAACGCCCCACGATGGGCAAGAGGCGCGCCCCTCTTCAAGCGGGCAGCAAGGCTTTGTGGCCGGCTTGTATGATGCCGGCAATCCATTTTCAGGCGGCACAGGCGCTGCTTGAAGCAATGCCCAACTTGTCTTGCAGGGCGGTAAGTACGATTTCTGCTGCGCTCTCCAGGGCCAGGTAGGCCCTGTTAATCACCAGGTCATAATCCAGCGGATTTCGAACGCTGCGTTGGAAATAGGTTCGCACGAATTTTTCGCGCTCCTTATCCACATGCTCAATATAGGCGCGTGCGGCTTCTACCGTAACGCCTTGAGACTGGCAGATGTGTTCAATCCGCTGCTCGATCGGCGCGACCATCCAAACGCGCAGTCCAAACTGTCCTGGCAGGACGTGTTCCGCCCCGCGGCCCACGATGACTACATCTCCCTGGTGTCCGAGGGTGAGAAGGACTTGTTTCAGATGGTAGAGATAGTCGCCGGGGGCGATCGCTTCATGGCCCAAGAAGTCGCGAATGAAATCTTCCAGGCCGGTGCGGACACGCTCATCGAGGCTCTCGATGAGTTGCTGGCGGATCTTGGCTCGCCGCGCGATTTCATCGACGATTTCACGACCAAAGACCTGCCATTTCAGCCGTTCTCCAACCATGGCGGCCAATGCGCGGCCGCCGGACCCCTTTTCTCTCGAAATCAATAGATAGGGGCCAAAGCTGAGAGCGCCATACTTTCCCCTGCCGCGCCTCTCTTTCTCCGGCGCATGCTGGCGGCACAATTCCCAAAATCGGATTTGCTTTTCGATTAGCTTTTCCAAGCTGAGGGGATGATGAGGTGCAGACATGGCGGCAACTCCTTTCAGGCTCGCAAACACCCGAGCCGTGTTCCAGGCTGGAAGCAGAACGCGCTCCCAACCTTAGAGTTAACCGCGGCATCTGGTGGTTTGACCGTGTTGCGTCGGCGGAGCGTTTGGCGCGCGCCCGCAGGTCAAAGTCCAGAGCCGTAACACCGCAAGTTCTAAGTCCTCGATACGGACTCTCTATCTTGAATATAGCTGAACTGCTGGGAGAGGTAAAGCGCCCTTGGAGCAGGCGGGCGGGCCGATTCCTTTCCGGCAATAGAGGCTCCTGAAGGGGCCTTAGAAGATTCAGGGAGTCGCTTTCTTGGTGGGAACGGAATTGTCCACGTCTCCGCGGGCAAGCTGCCGGTAAACAGAGGCTACGGCTTGAGGTTCCAGCTCCTCTCCATGCCAGGGATAGGGCCGGAAGGGAATTAGCTCCTCTTCAACCTGCTGCTCGGACTTGCCGTGTTGCCTTCGGGTCTGGACCTCGTTCAAAAGCCATTCGAGAAATTGCCGGAACTGCTCCACTTGCTGGCGCCCGCCGGGCTGACCGTGTCCGGGGACGAAGACCTCGGCATCCCAAGCCTCCACGCGACGAAGAGTAGTGATCCAGGCGCGGATATTTGACGAATCCAGGCGTGGAATGAACTGGTTTTGAAAAAGATCGCCCAGGAAAAGCACTTTAGCCTGGGGGAGGTACACCACCGCATCGCCGGGAGAAGCGTTATCCCCCAGATTGATCAACTTGATGGGAGTGCCGGGGAGGGGAAGAGTCATTTCATGCGCAAAGGTCTTGTCGGGCGGGGTCGGGTGGATACCGCGCATGGTTATCTTCAGCCGCCAGTCATCTTCAATTCGTCCTGGAAGTTCGCTCCGGTAGCGGTTCATCAAGGCGGCGGCGGCGGGAGTGGATAGAATCGTGGGGCTGAAATCCGTGAAGGCTTCGTTGCCGAGCATGGCGTCGGGCGAGGCGCTGGTGTTAATCACATAGCGCACCGGAAGGTCGGTGTGCTGTCGAATCTGATAGAGCAGTCCCCGGGCGTTAAAGGGAGTGTTGGTGGTGTTCACCACAACAACGCCGCCCGGAGTGATTACAAAGCCGGCGTTGGCCGCACGGCTGAAATTCGGGTCGCCTTCCTGCTCAAGAATATCTTCCGCTTGCCAGACAAAGACATGGGGCTTAACTTCAACAAGTTTGTATTGTCCCTGCTCCGCGGGAAAGACGGTGCCCGAAAAGATCAAAAGCAGCACTACCGGGAGAACCGTTAAGCACCCCGCAGAAATCTTCAATCTTGCGGAGATAACCCGAGTCCCAAAAGACAGCGGTTCAATCCGTTCGGCCGTCCGTTGACGGCTTCGTTTTTGCAAGGGGCGTAAGGCGGCAGAGGGCATCTTAGATATCCACGTACACCCGGGCGCGCCAGCCTTCCTCGCACTCTTCCAGGCTGAGTTGATGGTAGGTCACGGCCTTGATTTGCAAGTTGGTCTGGTGCCGTGCGTGGTTGTATCGCTCGCCCCGGGCAAGACCTGAGGCTTGATGGTCGTTGAGCGTTGTCAGCATGAAATCGCGAAACAGCCAGTGCTCGGCGTCATAAAGATATAAAATCTCGCTCAACCAGTTTACCAAAAGACTGGGCGGATCGGCTCCTGTAACTTCAATCTGAATCTCCTCGCTTAGCTCGACGCAGGCGGGATCCACGATGAGTTGCAGTAAAGCGCGAGCGGCATTCTCAAACACTTCTTTCCGGGTGGATCCGAACGCTTCAAAACCCACGTCGGCCGTGTGCTCGAGAATCCTGAAAGAAGGTACCATGACCAGCCCGCCTGGGGCCTCCTGTTGAAGGGAGATCCATCTTCTTCAATTTCAGCAAATCTGCTTGATTATCATACCGGAATGATGAAAAAAAGGCCCGCCACGACGTGGCGGGCCCGAGAAAGTGAAACTCTAAGAGTGTGTTGTCTTACCTCTTTTTTGCCTTGGCTTTTGCCTTTTTCTTGGCGGCCATAGACCTCCTCCAGGCTACATGTAAAAAACGGGCATCAGGTCAACATCTTGGGCTCCGATGCTCCTCAAGCACAGTATATAGGGCTTGTGGAAAAGTTTGTCAAGCAAAATCAGCACTTCTCGATACTAGAATCTTGCCTTTTCAATTCCGCTCGGTTAGGATGCCTCGCAACTGGGACCGCAATGTTCAAAGCCCACGATTTTGACTTCGGTTTGGCTTTCGGCACGGGCGCCGGATTATTTTTTTTCTTCAAGGGATTTCGTGACTATCGTGAGTACTTGCTGCTGAAGGACACGCCGGAGACTCCCATCCGCAGCATTGCCATGGGACTGGTGGAAATTCACGGAAAAGCCGCGAGTGTGCAATTGGTGCGGTCGCCGGTTACGGGCACGCTTTGCCTGTTCTATAAAGTTGCTGTCGAGCAGTGGACTCAAGACAAGGGCAGCGGGTACTGGGTTCCTTTCAAGAGTGACGCTGACGGACCGCTCTTCTACCTTGAGGACGAAACCGGCAAGGTCCTTATCAATGCGCACCAGGCGGAACTGGAATTGATCTCTAACGGTCAGAGGGAGATCACTCTCGCAAGCGGCAAGGCTTCCGGGCAGGCGTCCGTCCAGGAGACGGCGATGCCGGATGGCCGCGCCGTTACAGACGCTGAACTCTCTGCTTATGTTCACCGGCTGGCAGCCGGAACCATGCTTTCCGGTCCGGTTCATTTTTCGCGAGACGACTCGCCCGAAGTCAAAAGTGAAAAGGCCCGCTTGTCGGCGCAGCAGAGTTTGAACTTCCTCAAGACGATTGCCCTCGGCGGCAATCCAAGCGGGACGGGTTCTTCTCGCTACCGCCTGACGGAGTTTCTGATTCTTCCGGAACACGAGTATGACGTTACGGGGACCTGTGTCGAGAATCCTAACCCCAAAGATGAGCATGACCGGAACTTGATCCAGAAGGGCCAAAACGACCCAACCTTGCTGATTTCCTGGCGCAGGAAAAAAGGGCTGGAAGCCAACCTGAGAAAAAAGGGGCTCTTGCACGTGCTAGGTGGCGCGGCTCTGGCCGTGGCCTGCCTGGTAATGCTGCTTTCAAAATTGGGCGTACTCTAGGTCCATCGATCCCTCCCAGGGACTCCTCGTAAAAAGCTGCAGTCATGCATAGGGCGGTCTGGTGCGTAATGCAGCATCTCTAATTGAACCCTGTGCACAGTGGCGGATAGCTGCGGCCATGGTTGTTACCGCGCGGACGGGGAGCCGCGTCAGCCGCCGTCCACGGGACAAGGTCACAAGTGGGACCAACCCGGAGCGCTCCAGGGATGCTGAAGCTTTCTCCATGAATGGCCGATACAGAGACCAAGCGAGAAAGGAGCTTTCCGTGGTAGCGGAGCGCACTCCCGAATCTTCCACGCCGCCCTCACAGAGACCTAAGGTTAGCGAGAGGCCTTCTTGGGCTGTGCGCTTCAAATTGCCCCTAATCGAGATCACCCTTATCGTGACGTTGAGCATGGTGGCCTTTGAGGTTGTGCAGCGCACCGCCTTTGCTTTTTCCACATTCTGGCAAGGTCTGGTCCAAGTAGTGATTGCTGGAATGCTGAGTGCGGGAGCGGGTGCGTACTGGGGATTACGCCGTCAAAGGCAACTAATTCACGGAATCGCCTCTGAACTGACCGACCGGAGGCAGTGTGAGCGGGCGGTAGAGGAATCGCGGACTTTCCTTGAAGCAACCCTGGAGGCGCTGCCGGAACATATCGCGATTCTGGATGAATTCGGCAACATCCTCAAGGTGAATGGAGCATGGCGGCGCTTTGGGGCAGAGAACGGCCTGCTGATTCCCAACCACGCTGTTGGAACGAACTACCTGGAAACGTGTCGCAGGTCCAGCGGCGAAGGCGCCGCGGAGGCTCATGCCGTGGCCAAGGGAATTCAGGAGGTTATTGCCGAACAGCGCGATGAGTTCCGTTGGGAATACCCCTGCCACAGTCTGACTAAGAAGCGGTGGTTCATCATGCGCGTCAATCGCATGGTGTGGCCGGGGCGGCGCGCGTGGTGGTTGCCCACGAGAACATCACGGCTCGCCGCTTGGCTGAGCAAGCGACACGCGAGCGCGAGCAAAATTTTCGGAGGCTTATCTCCAACCTGCCCGACGTGACCTGGACTTCGGACGCGAACGGCCACACCTCCTACATCAGCACGAATGTGGAAGCGGTCACGGGTTTCACGGCGGAGGAGATTTGCGCAGGAGGGGAAGAGTATTGGTTGGGGCGCATTCACGCGGAGGACGTCCGACGTGTAACTGAGGCGTACCACGCCCTCTTTAATGCCAACCTGCCGTTCGACGAGGAATTCAGGATCAAGCGCCGGGATGGCCGCTGGATATGGGTCCATGATCGAGCTTTTCGAACCTACGAGAAAGAGGGGGTGCGCTACGCCGACGGGATACTCACGGACATCAGTGATTGGAAGTATAGTGAGGAAGAACTCCGTCTTAAGACCGCGCTCCTGGAGGGGCAATCTGAGACCGCGATCGACGGCATTTTGGTGGTCGATCCCGAGAATCAGGTCGTGCTGGCCAACAGGCAATTCGGAACCAACTTTGAAATCCCGAAAGAGCTTCTCAATACACGCGACGATCATATCGTGCTCAAACACGTTATGGATAAAGTCCAGGACCCTGCGGCCTTCATCGAGCGGATTAACTACCTCAACTCTCATCGAAATGAAAAGAGCAGGGACGAGTTGAGATTTAAGAACGGGAAGGTCTTCGATCGATATTCCGCTCCTCTCGTTGACTCGAACGGCAGATATCGCGGGAGAATCTGGTATTTTCGGGATATCACGGAGCGGAAGCAGGCCGAAGAAGCGCTGAGAGCGGAAAGGGGTCTCCTGAGCCTGCTTATGGACAATGTTCCAGACAGCATCTATTTCAAGGACCGCGACAGCCGTTTTATACGAATCAACCGTGGGCTCGCTCAAGCTTTTGGAGTGGATGACCCAACGATGGCCGTCGGCAAGACGGACTTTGATTTTTATACGGAAGAACACGCGCGGCAAGCTTTCTCCGATGAGCAAAGGATTATCCGGACCGGCGAGGCGATCCTGGCCAAGGAAGAAAAGGAAACGTGGCCGGACGGCCATGAGACTTGGGCCTCCACAACGAAAATGCCAATTCGCGATCACGGCGGCAACATCATTGGAACGTTCGGCATTTCGCGTGACATCACGGTCCAGCGCCGTGAAGAAGAGGAATTGCGCATGGCTAAGGAGACGGCGGAGGCCGCGAGCCGCGCCAAGAGTGAGTTTCTTGCCAGCATGAGCCACGAGATTCGCACGCCCATGAACGGCATTCTTGGCATGACGGACTTGGCGCTCGATACCGACCTGACTCCTGAACAGCGCGAATATCTCGGAATGGTCAAAGAATCCGGAGACGCTCTGCTGACCTTGATTAACGACATCCTGGATTTCTCCAAGATTGAAGCAGGCAAGTTTTCCCTGGAAACGACGGAATTCAACCTCGACGATTGCCTTGCCAATGTCGCCAAGACTTTTGCCCCCCGGGCTCACCAGAAGGGCTTGGAGCTCTCCTACCAATTCCGGCCTGACGTTCCCAAAACGCTGGTCGGCGATCCCAGCCGTTTGCGGCAGATCGTAATCAATCTCCTGGGCAACTCGATCAAGTTCACGGAGAGCGGGGAAGTGGTATTAGGCGTGAGGGTTGACGCTGTGACAGAGAAAGAAACTTGCTTACACTTCTTTGTCAACGATACTGGCCCCGGCATTCCGCAGGACAAGCAGAAGGCGATCTTTGAGGCTTTCACGCAGGCGGACAGCTCCACGACCCGGAAACACGGTGGCACCGGTCTGGGCCTGACGATTTCCTCCAAGCTTGTGCGCATGATGGGAGGACAGATTTGGGTCAATAGCGAATTGGGGGCGGGCAGTACCTTCCACTTTACGGCGCGATTTGGCGTGCGAAAGGTTCCGGCACGTCTGGAGCCACGGGATACGGCGGCACTGAAGGGGATGGACGTTCTGGTGGTAGACGACAATGCCACCAACCGGCGCATTTTGGATGCCATGCTCCGGCACTGGCGGATGGAGCCCTCGCTGGCTGAGGATGGGGCCAAGGCCCTGGAAAAGATGGAGCAAAATGTGGCCTTGGGGAGAATGTTTCCGCTGGTCCTGCTCGACGCCCAGATGCCGCACATGGATGGATTTGCTTTGGCGGCAAAGATCAAACGGAACCCTCAATTGGCGCGCGCGACCATCATGATGCTGACTTCGGTCGGGCAGCGTGGCGATGCGGCTCGCTGCCGGGAACTTGGGGTGGCTGCCTATCTGATCAAGCCCATCCGGCAAAGCGAATTGCTTCGGGCGATCCTCGACGCACTTGGAAAGCCCGTCGGGTCTCCCGAGCAGGTTCCCCTAGTGACCCGGCATTACCTGCGTGAGACTCACAAAGGGGCCCGAATTCTGCTGGCCGAAGATAATCCGGTTAACCAGAAACTGGTTGTCCGCCTGCTGGAGAAGAGAGGATTCTTGGTGACGGCGGCGGTCAATGGGAAAGAAGCTGTGGCGGCCATTGAAAGGGAATCTTTCGACTTGGTGCTGATGGACGTGCAAATGCCGGAGATGGACGGAATTGAAGCCGCTTCCCTGATTCGCAGGAAGGAAAAAGAGTCAGGCGGGCATATTCCTATCATCGCGTTGACGGCATATGCAATGAAGGGGGACGAGGAACGCTGCCGGGCGGCTGGAATGGATGATTACGTGCCAAAGCCGGTCCGTTCGCAGGATCTGTTCAGCGCCATGCGCCGCCAACTGCCCTGGATTCCGGAGGATTCAATGCGTATCCCCCCGAATTCCTCCGAACTGGTTCAAAAAAAGTAGGCGGGGAAGCGCTCAGGGTAGCTCCGTTCGACGGCAGAAGGTCCCTCGTGTGCGGCTTTCCTTAACGTCCCCTCTATTTCCGGGTCGGATTGTCTGCCGCAAACCTCCGCGGCTGAGTTCCTGAAGTGGCAACTCTTGGGCGCAATTAGGTTTGACCGCCTGTGAACCACTCTGTTATTGTTAATTTTTGAGATTCTTCAGGAACGAATCCTAACACATGGCGAACGTCAAGATCACCCTTCCTGACGGTACAGGCAAAGAGTTTCCGCAGGGCGTGACGGCGCGCGAAGTTGCGCAGTCGATCGGGCCGGGGCTTGCCAAGGCAGCGCTGGCGGCAAAGTTCGACGGTCGCCTGGTGGATCTGTCCACGCCCATTGAGTCGAGCGGAGCTTTGGAATTGATTACTCCCTCATCTCCCGAGGGGCTGATGATTTACCGACATTCTTCCGCTCATCTCTTGGCCGCGGCGGTGCTCGATCTTTTCCCGGATGCACATCCGGGTGTGGGGCCTCCGACTGAGACGGGATTCTTTTACGACTTCTACCGGGAAACGCCTTTTACTGAAGACGACTTGGCAAAGATTGAAGCCAAGATGCAGGAGCTGGCCCAGGCTGATCTGCCATATTCACGCGTCTATTTTCCTAAGGAAGAAGGGCTGAAGATTTTTGAGCAGATGGGTGAATTCCTGAAGTGCGAGTTGATTCAGGAAAAAGCGCAGCCCGTATTCTCGGCTTATAAGACCGGTAAGTTCTTGGATTTTTGCCGCGGTCCACACATCCCCTCGACGGGGCGTATCAAAGCTTTCAAGCTGCTGAGCGTGGCAGGGGCTTACTGGAAAGGCGATGAGCATTCGCGTCCTTTACAGCGCATCTATGGCACAGCCTTCTTTTCTAAGAAAGAGCTGGACGAATATCTAAACCAGCTGGAGGAAGCGAAGAAACGCGACCACCGGCGACTGGGCAAAGAGCTCGATCTCTTTAGTATTCAGGATGAGGCGGGGCCGGGACTGATCTTCTGGCATCCCAAAGGCGGGATCATCCGCAAGGAGATCGAGGACTTCCTCCGCGACGAACTTTTGCAGCAAAGCTATCAACTGGTCTATACGCCGCATGTGGCGCGGCTTGATCTCTGGAAGACCAGCGGACACCTGGGTTTTTATAAGGAGAATATGTTCACCCCGGTTCAACTGGACGACGCCGAGTACCAGTTGAAGCCTATGAACTGTCCCTTCCACATCCTGATCTACAAGGACGCTCGCCGCAGTTACCGCGAGCTCCCGGTGCGCCTGGCGGAGTTCGGTACTGTCTATCGCTATGAGCGCTCAGGGGTGATGCACGGGCTCCTGCGGGTGCGGGGATTTACCCAGGATGACGCGCACATCTTTGCCACACCGGAAACCGTTGAGGCGGAGGTCGCCGCCTGTATCGATTTTGCGCTTCTGGTGCTGCGCACTTTCGGATTTGAGCAGTTTGAAGTGGAGCTTTCCACTTGGGATCCCGCGGACCGGGCAAAGTATTCCGGCGAGCCGGAGCTTTGGGAGCTGGCCGAGCGCACCCTAGAATCAGCCCTGCAAGCGCGCCAGATGCCCTACAAGCGGATTGCCGGCGAAGCGGCTTTTTACGGGCCCAAGATCGATATCAAGCTGGTGGACGCTTTGGGCCGCCTCTGGCAGCTTTCCACGGTACAGTTTGATTTCTTCCTGCCTCAGAGGTTTGGGCTCGAATACGTTGGGGCGGACGGCCATGCCCATCAACCCATCATGGTGCATCGGGCGCTGCTTGGGTCGGTCGAGCGGTTTTTCGGAGTCCTGATCGAGCATTATGGGGGAGCCTTTCCCGTTTGGCTTTCTCCTGTTCAGGCGGTGGTGCTGCCGATCAGTGAAAAGCATTTGGAATACGCCCGGAAAGTCAGTGAGGAACTGCGCCGAGCGAAGATTCGGGTTCACTTGGACGACCGGAATGAAAAACTCAACGCGCGGATTCGCGACGCGCAGCTGCAGCGGGTTCCTTTTATGCTGGTGGTTGGGGAACGTGAAATGGCAGCTGGCGGAGTGGCGGTCCGGCGGCGGGATACGGGCGATGCAGGCTTTAAATCCCTTGAGGATTTCAAGGCTTGGGTTCGGGAGCTTATCGACACGCGGGCCAATAAATGGTAAGCTCTGCCTAGTACCGGAAATGAAAACTTTCCTGGAAGCTCGAAACAAGTAACCTATTTCGATGTAATGGTCGAAGGACCTGGAGGGCTAGTTTATCAGTCGCAAATTCATTCGCACCAATGAGAAGATTCGCGCTCGGGAGGTCCGGCTGATTGATGAGGAAGGCAAGCAGCTGGGCGTCATGCCTCCTATTGAAGCCTTGAAGATCGCCCGGGGGCATGGCTTGGATCTAGTGGAAATCGCGCCACAAGCGACCCCGCCCGTTTGCCGCATCATCACTTACGGCAAATTCCTCTACCAGCAGAGCAAGCGGGAGCATGAAGCTCGAAAGCACCAGAAGGGCGCCGAGCTCAAAGAAGTGAAGATGCGGCCGCGAATTTCCGTGCATGATTTTGAAACCAAGCGCAACCGGATTATCGGCTTTTTGCAGGACGGCGCGAAAGTCAAGGCTTCGGTTACGTTCCGGGGGCGCGAAAACGCCCATCGGGATCTCGGCTGGCAGATGATGAAGCGGCTGGCGGAAGACTTGGCCGAGACGGGACAACTGGAGATCGGGCCGCGACAGGAAGGTCCGAACCTCTCGGCGATATTTTCTCCTAAAAAGGTGGCGGCTAAACCGGCAAAGGGGGCTTCACGCCCCAGCGCTCCTCGCGACGAGCGCCCGCCAGCGCAGGCCAAGGCCACTGCAGCGCCGGAAACTTCTGGAGGATAATTTTGGCAAAGGCGAAGATGAAATTAAAAACTCATAAGGGCGCCGCCAAGCGGTTCAAGATCACTGCTAGCGGCAAGGTCATGAGCGGCCATGCAGGAGCTCGCCATATTTTGACCTCCAAAAGCCGCAAGCGGAAAAGAAAGCTGGGCAAGCAGTCGGTGATGTTTGAAGCCGATGCGGCGCACGTGAAGGCGATGATGCCTTACGGGCGCTAGGGAAAAGCAGTCGGTCGCCGGCGATTTCAACCGGCGGCTACCGCTCATACCCCATTGTGCCGTATAATGGCGGATTGAGCCTTCGGGTTCAGTTGTACCTGGTGGGTGCGGGAAGGCCAAAGGCTGGGTGCCTTCACTGCCCCGAAATCCTCTGAAAGGAGAAACCCATGCCAAGAGTTAAGCGCGGAACTGTGCGCCGCGCCCATCGCCAGAAACTTTCCAAGCTCACCAAAGGCTACTTCCTCAAGAAGAGCAAGCTTTACAAGTTCATGAAAGAGGCCGCGGACCGCGCGGGGCGTTTTGCCTATCGCGACCGCCGGCGCAAGAAGCGGGATTTTCGCCGTCTTTGGATCGTGCGGATCGGGGCTGCCGCGCGCCAAAATGAGCTGACCTACAGCCAGTTTATGCACGGCATCAAGAAGCTGGGAGTGGAAATCGACCGCAAGGCTTTGGCCGACATGGCCGCCCGTGACGCCGCTGGCTTCACGGAACTGGCGGGCAAAGTCAAAACAGCGCTCTCGGCTTAGTTCACATTTGTGGTTGCCGGCACCATTGCAGGATGTTCCCCGGCGGGAGCGGCTGAAGGCTTCCTCCCGCCCAACCTTCCATGACCATCGAACAAAAAGTCACGAAACCGCTAAAGGAACTGGGCGTCACGGCCCCTGAGGAGATCAGCGAACTCTTTGCAGGTGTTGGAGCGGCGCTGGAATCCGAGCTCGGGGCACTGATTGACCGGGGCGCTGCGGATGAGGGAGAGCGCGAACGCCTGGCCAAAGAACTTCGTGACCGCTGGTTGGCGCGAAAAAACGGCCTGATCTCGTCGATCGATGAATGCTGGCTGAAGACGGCTCCCAAGGAACTCAAACCCGCAGTGGGACGAGCTTTTAACGAGCTGCGGAAGGCTTCCGCTGCGCTGGAAGTTGGGGCGTTGCTGAAAGCCGTACCCCTGAAGGATGCGGGCCAGCAGCCGGGAAAGGCTTCTTCCTCCGGTGAGTCCGGCTCACCTGAAGCCGGTGGCCTAGACTTGACTCTGCCCGGCTATCGGCGGCCGCGCGGTTCCGTTCATCCGGTTACCCAGGTCATGAGGGAGATCGAGGACATTTTTCTGGGACTGGGCTTTTCGATTGAATCAGGTCCGGAGATCGAATCGGTCTATTACAATTTTGAAGCCTTGAACATTCCGGAAAGCCATCCGGCCCGGGATGACTGGGACACGCTTTATGTCAATTCGCAGACCGTCCTGCGAACCCACACGTCTCCCGTTCAAATCCGGTCGATGGAAAAGCACGGTGCTCCTCTCTACATCATTTGCCCTGGCAAGTGCTACCGGCACGACAATCCGGATTCGACGCACGCCACGATGTTTCACCAAGTCGAAGGACTTGCGGTCGATCGGGACATCAGCTTTGCGGACCTGAAGGGAACGCTCGACTTCTTCGCGAAGAAGTTTTTCGGTGAGAAGATCCGGACGAATTTCTTCCCGAGCTTTTTCCCCTTCACGGAGCCCAGCGGCGATCTGGCGATCAGCTGTGTTTTTTGCGAGGGAAAGGGCTGCCGGGTCTGCAAAGAGAGCGGCTGGGTGGAGGTGATGGGCTGCGGGATGGTCCATCCGGAGGTTCTCCGCCACGGCGGCATCGATCCCGAACAGTATTCGGGCTGGGCATTCGGGCTGGGCGTCGAGCGGTTCGCCATGATGAAGTACGACATCAACGACATTCAGCTTTTCCACCAGAGCGATGCCCGGTTCCTCGAGCAGTTTTAAATCAGGAGTTTGCTTCAGTTCCGGAAGGCTGTTCTCCTGCGCATGACTGGTAGCTTTTCCGCGCGAGTATTTACTGATGAAAGTTTCGCTGAACTGGCTTAAAGAATTCGTCGAAGTCCCCGTGGAACCCCGCCGGTTGAAGGCCCACCTGATCAGCGTGGGGCTGAACGTGGAGTCTTACGCGGAATCCGGCGACGATTGCATTTTTGAAATCGAAGTCACGACCAACCGGCCCGATTGTTTGAGTCACTACGGCGTAGCGCGGGAAGTCGCCACGCTGTATCGCAAGCGGCTGAAGCGGCTGGAATACCCCCTCAGGGAATCGAGCGCTCCGGCTTCCGACGAAGCCTCCATCGAAATTCTCAATCCCGAGCTCTGCTCGCGGTATTGCGGTCGGGTCGTTCAGGGTGTTGAAGTGAAGCCCTCGCCCGCTTGGCTGGCGCGCCGGCTTGAGGCGATCGGCCAGCGGCCCATCAACAACGTTGCGGACATTACGAACTACGTGTTGATGGAGCTCGGCCATCCGATGCACGCTTTTGACCTTGCACGGCTCACCGCGCGGAAGATTGTGGTGCGCAAGGCGAAGTCCGGGGAACATCTCCGCACGCTGGACGGAGTGGACCGGACTCTGCGTTTCGATGACCTGGTGATTGCGGACGCGGTGCGGCCGGTGGCCCTGGCCGGAGTGATGGGGGGAGCGGATTCACAAATCTCCTCCGGCACGCAAACCGTCTTGCTGGAGAGCGCCTGGTTCAACCCCGTTTCCATCCGTCGCACCTCGAAGGCTCAGGGCCTGCACACGGAAGCCTCCCACCGCTTTGAGCGGGGCGCGGACATTGAAATGGCTCCCCTGGCTCTTGACCGCGCGGCGGCGCTGGTTGCCGAGCTTGCGGGAGGAGAAGTCCTGAGCGGTATCCTGGACGTCTATCCGGCGCTGCGGCTGCCTGATCCGATTATGCTGCGCCGCAGTGAAGTGCAAAGGGTTTTAGGGACGGAGGTTTCCTGGGAAGATATTGAGCGCTCGCTTCGGGGTTTGGGTTTTGTCATTGGGCGGCGTGGCGCTGACGCGTGGCGAGTCGAGCCGCCTTCCTTTCGGCTGGACGTTTCGAGCGAGGTCGATCTTATTGAGGAAATAGCGCGGCATTATGGGTATAACCGGTTGCCCTCGCGGGTGCGACCGGCCCCTCCGCGTGTTCTTGGCCGGCAGGAAAGGGAAACCTCGTTAAAACTCTCGGAAATTCTGGTGGGCATCGGCTACCGGGAAATCATACCCTCCCCCATGGTCGATCCCGAGGAGAACGCGCGTTTCGCGGACCGTCCGCCGGTGGTGTTGGAGAATCCTTTGAGCCAGGACGCCTCCGCGATGCGCTCTTCGGCGATTCCGAGCCTGGTTCACGCGCTGCGGTGGAATCTTGACCGTTACCAGAACGACCTGCGGCTTGCCGAGACGGGAAGAATCTATATCGGCCGCCCTGAAGGGCTGCCGGAAGAGAAGCGCGTTCTGACGCTGGGCGCAAGCGGAAGCCGGCGGCCGGCGGGCGTCCACGATGGTACAAAGTTGCTCGATTTCTTTGATCTGAAAGGCGACGTGGAAGAAGTCCTAGCGTCTTTTGATTTGGCGGATCTCACTTTTGAGCCGTCCGGCGGCTGTTATCACGAGCCGGGCCAGAGCGGGCGGTTTGTTGCAGAGGGAGAGCCTCTGGCGCTGCTGGGGCGTCTGAAGGAAACCCTTGCCCGCGACTATAAGTTGCGGCAGGAGGTCTGGCTGGCGGAGATCGATCTGGATCTTCTTCTCAGAGTTCCCTTGCGGCAACCCAGTTTTCGTCCGATTTCGAAATTCCCGCCGGTGGAGCGCGACTTCTCGCTCATCGTGCCTGAAACGGCGGCTTATAGGAGCCTGGAGACGGCGATTCGGGCGCTTGGGGTGGAGGAAATGCAGAGCATTGTTCCGGTGGACCGCCGGCGAAGCAACGAGCTTGCGGCGGGTAAGATACCGGATGGGCACGCAAGTCTGCTGCTCCGGGTTACTTTTCAGAGCCAGACTCATACGCTATCGAGTGAGGAGATTGAAGCGGCAAGCCGACGGGTTATGGAAGCTCTTGCGCCGTTAGGTGTTCGAATCAGAAGTTAATCAGAAAGGGTTGGCAATGGGGTCGAGCGATATGGATCTGAACGAAAGTTTCCAGGTGCTGGAAGAGAAAATTTCAAAGGCGGGAGAGATCTTTAAGCGTGCGGTGGCGGAAAAGAGTGACCTTGAGCGCGCTCTACAAAGCTTGAAGGAAAGCTCGAGCGGTAGCGAGAAGCGGTACGAGACTCTGCAACATGAAGTGCAAGTGCTGCGGCGCGAGCGTGAGGAAGTGCGCGCCCGGATTGAAAAACTACTGAAACAGATCGAGCTGTTGACAAATGCCGGGGCCCCCGGATAATAGCTCGAAGTCCGCGAAATGCCTCGGCGCACACGCGGAATGGCAATGGAAGGAAGGAGAGACATGGCCAATCCAGATGAGGCAGTGCGAGTCGAGATTTTTGACCAGGAATACAAGATCAAGGGTAGCCTTGACCCTCAGTACCTCGCGGTGCTTGCCAAGTACGTGGACTCCAAGATGAGGCTGATCGCGGCGCGCAGCCATAATGTGGATTCCGCGCGGGTCGCCGTCCTAGCTGCCCTGAACATCGCGGATGAATATCACCAAGCGAAGTCCAGGTACGATACGGTTGCGCAAGAGGTGGAGCAGAAGGTCGGGGCCTGCAAAGAGGTGATCGACCAGTGGTTGGACCGGGCCGGCTGATGTTCTGCCGGGTGCCGCCGGTGTGCTGACTTCCCCCGTGCCTGAGGCCTGCCGGGGCCGGGCGGCTTTTCAGAGGGCGCGGGAGATTGAAGAGGATCTTTGCAAGACACGGTTAAAATTCTTTACATCGGTGATATCTTCGGACGTCCCGGGCGGAGAATCGTTCGCGAATCGCTTCCGGAAATCGTACGGGAACACTCGCCAGACCTGATCCTAGCCAACGGTGAAAACGCCGCCGCCGGCTTTGGCATCACGCCGGTGCTGGTGGATGAACTGCTCGACCTGGGAATTTCCGTCCTGACCACCGGCAACCACATTTGGGACAAGAAGGAAATCGTCTCCTATATGAACGAGCGGCCGGACGTTCCCTTGCTGCGTCCTGCTAATTACCCCAAGCACGTGGCGGGCCGGGGCCTGTTTGTGGGAAAGACTCGTGCCGGCCTGGAATATTCGGTTCTCAACCTTCAGGGCCGGGTTTTCATGCCCGCCATTGACTGTCCCTTTCAAAAAGCGGATGCGCTGCTCGCCACGATTCCAGACTCTGTGAAAATTCGCATGGTGGATTTTCACGCCGAGGCTACCTCAGAAAAGGCGGCAATGGGCTGGTATCTCGACGGTCGGGTGACGGCCATGGTGGGAACTCACACGCACATTCCCACGGCGGATGAAGTGGTACTGCCAAAGGGGAGCGCCTACATCACCGACTTGGGAATGACGGGCCCTTATGAGTCCGTAATTGGAATCGATAAAGACACCGCGATTCGAAAATTTCTGAGCCAGATTCCCGAACGTTTCGAAGTTGCCAAGAAAGACGTTCGCTTTTGCTCGGTTCTGGTTGAAGCTGACCCCGCAACGGGCCGGGCCCTTTCCATTCAGCGGATTGTGCGGAAATTTTAGTTAGCCAGTGCCGGCGTTTTGGGCGGCAGCCACGACGGCAGCGGGTTGAAGCGGTTGGAACCCTATGCTAGTTTGGGAAGTCTTTGGGAAAGAGGGCTGCGGACTTTAGGCTCACCGTGAAAACCAGACCTTTGGAATCCGATCTGCTTCCTGAAATTGACCTTGGGCGGCTGCCCCAGCATATTGCCATCATCATGGATGGCAATGGACGTTGGGCCAAGAAGCGCCGTCTGCCGCGCATCGCGGGGCACCGGGCTGGGATTCGGGCGGTCCGGCAGGTTGTAGAAGCGTCAGCGCGGCTGGGCGTGCCCTGTCTTACCCTCTACGCGTTCTCTGTAGAGAATTGGAAACGGCCGGGGACAGAGATCAAGCTCCTGATGAAGCTCCTTCGCGAGTATCTGCGAAAAGAGATTTCGGAGCTGAACAAGAACAACATTCGCTTTGATGCGATCGGACGCATCAGCAGTCTTCCGCCTGCCGTCCAAAAAGATCTTCAAACCACCATCGCGAAGACCCGGGCGAACACCGGGTTGCGGCTCACCCTCGCACTCAACTATGGAGGTCGTGCAGAGCTGATTGACGCAGTGAAGGGACTTGCGGCTGACTTCCAGCGGCAGAAGACTCTGGATTTGGATGCCATCACCGAAGAGGCGCTCAGCCGGCGCCTTTATACGCACGATTTGCCGGATCCTGACCTGTTGATCCGAACCAGCGGGGAGATGCGCCTAAGCAACTTTCTGCTTTGGCAGGTGGCCTATAGTGAAATCTGGGTAACGGAAACTTTGTGGCCCGATTTCAAAGAGCAGGATCTGGTCCAGGCAGTCGCCGACTTTCAGAAACGGGAGCGGCGTTACGGTGGTTTGGGATGAGGCGGCGGCCACGCTGAGAGCCTTCTTTGGCGTGGAAAATACTGCTAGCCCTGCCCGGTGGAACCCATGAAACTGCGAATTCTCACCGGCTTGCCCTTGGCCCTGGGTGTTGTCTATTTGATCGTCCAGGAGCGGGAGTGGCTCTTCGCTCTTGCGGTCCTGCTCACCGTGGAAATAAGCCTGCATGAATTTTTCGCGCTCAGCCGCAAGGCTGGAACGCAAGGCTGGCCATGGCTGGGATACGTTGGTGGGGGATTGCTCTGCGTGGCGCAGTTCTCGGGTCTGCACCGGGCAGCTTTTGTTGTACCTGCGGCACTCTTGCTAGTGATTTTGGGTATTCCGTCCATTGGCCTCCTTTTGATCCCAAATCTGAAGGAGTATTTGGGCAGTTTGGCAACAACGTTGCTTGGTGTTTTCTACGTTGCTTTTGCCTTTTCTTGGCTGGTTCCCATGCGGTTTGGCGTACCGGCGGTGGGCAGGAAGCTTGTTCTCCTCTTGTTCATCGTGGTTTGGGCCGAAGATGTCTTTGCCTACGTGGTGGGCCGGCTGGCAGGGCGGACGTTGCTAGCCAGACGTATTTCGCCGCGGAAGACGGTTGAAGGGGCCTTGGCCGGTCTTGGCGGGGCGATTCTGGTTGCCTGGGGTTTTACCCACTGGTTTTGGCAGACAGGTGACCAAAAAGCGGTTATCCTGATAGCGGGGTTGGTTGCGGTGGCTGGACAAGCCGGCGACCTTGTGGAATCAGCTCTTAAGCGGGCGGCGGACCTTAAGGACTCAGGGACGTTACTACCCGGCCACGGGGGAATGCTCGACCGGATCGACAGCCTTTTGTTTGGGGTTCCGGCCCTGTGGTTGATTTGGAATCTAAAGGACTTGTGGCGACGATGAAGGGGTTGTGCATTCTGGGGTCGACGGGGTCGATCGGTCAAAACTGTTTGCGTGTCTTAAAAGGCTTAGAAGACCGCTTTCGCGTGGTATCGCTCTCGGCGGGCAGGAATCTTGATGTCCTGGCCGAGCAGATTGTGGCGGTCCGGCCTGCCATTGCGGTTGTAGCGGAACCTGAATCCATTACTCCCTTACGGGAACGGCTGGAGGCCTGCGGATATCGCGAGAATGTGCGGATTCTTGCGGGCACGGAAGGGCAGGTGGAGGCGGCGACGCACTCGGATGTCAATTTTGTGGTGGCGGCATCCCATGGTACGACCGGTTTGGTGGCGACCTACCGGGCTATTTGCGCGGGAAAAACGGTAGGCCTTGCAAATAAAGAAGTTATGGTGGTTGCTGGAGAAGTGATCACGGAAGCGGCGCACGCGCATGGTGTGGAAATTATTCCGATCGATAGTGAGCACTGTGCTGTACACCAGTGTCTCCGATCGGGTACTCACCAGGAGGTTCTTCGCCTGATCTTGACCGGTTCGGGCGGCCCTTTTCTAAAAACTCCCCGCAAACAACTGGACTCTGTGACGCCTGAAATGGCGTTGAATCATCCGGTTTGGAAAATGGGCGGCCGGATTACCATCGATTCCGCGACTTTGATGAATAAAGGCTTTGAAATCATTGAGGCACGCTGGCTCTTCGACTTTCCTTCTGGCCAGATTAATGTATTGGTTCATCCCGAGTCGATTATCCATTCCATGATAGAATTTACTGATGGGTCAATCCTGGCCCAGCTTTCCGTCGCGGATATGCGCCTACCGATTCAATACGCCTTGACCTATCCGGAGCGCCTGCCTGCCAATGGCCGCCTTCCTTTGCTGGATCTAATTGCCACCCGAAGCTTGCATTTTCGAAAGCCGGATGAGCGCAGGTTTCCATGCCTGACGCTCGGCCGGGCTGCCTTGGAGGCCGGAGGCGCCATGCCATGCGCGCTGAATGCCGCCGATGAGGTGGCCGTTGAGGCGTTCCTAGGCCACCGGCTTCGCTTTTCTGACATTCCGCGCCTGATTGACGGCGTCATGAGCAAGACCCCAGCGGTGCGGCTGGGTTCTTTGGAAGAGGTCCTGGAGTGTGACCAGGACGCGCGGCAGCGTGCGCGTGCTCTGGCCGATGAGATGGTTAGCGTGCAAACTGTGGTGTAGGGAAGGGAAAGGTTCGATCTATGGTTGCAAGTTTCCTCACAGACGTCATCGTGGTCACGGTGGTCTTGGGAGGCATGGTCTTCCTTCACGAGCTGGGCCACTTCCTGGCGGCCAAAGGTTTCGGAGTGCGGGTCCTGACCTTTTCCCTGGGTTTTGGCAAGCGGCTGTTTGGCTTCCGCCGGGGCGATACTGACTATCGGATCAGCATTTTGCCGCTGGGCGGTTACGTCAAAATGGCCGGTGACGATCCCACGGCTGTTCTAACCGGAGACCCCGGCGAATTCCTTTCGCGCCCGCGCTGGCAGCGGTTTGTGATCATTCTGATGGGGCCGGCCATGAATTTTGTTCTGGCCATCGTGGTTCTGGCAGGGCTGTATCGCTTTCACTTCCAGAAGCCATCCTACGAGGACCAGGCGGTCAAGCTTGGTGCGGTGGACCCGCAGTCGGCGGCGGCTGATGCAGGGCTCAAGCCCCTTGATGTCGTGGTGCAATTCGACGGGATTAGGAATCCTAAGTGGCAGGACATCAATTTCAACGTGCTGACGGGGGCGGGACATCCAATTGCCCTGACGGTGATGCGCAACGGCGAGTTGATCCACACCTCGCTGACCCCGGAGGCGCAGGGGCCCAGCCGGGCGGGAGATGCCGGATGGTATCCCTACGTGCCGGGAGTGATTGACGAGGTCAATTCCGGCGAGCCGGCTAGCGAGGCGGGACTGAAGCCCGGGGACACGATCATTGGTATTGAGGGACAGCCGGACTACTTTTGGCCGCTGGTCGTGCAGAAATTACGCGACAGCAAAGGCAAAGAAATTTCCATGACCATCATGCGCGATGGCAAAGACTTCCAAGTGCATTTGAAACCGAAATACACGGACGTCATGGGATTGAAAACCTGGCGAATCGGCGTGACGATTCGGAATAATGAATACGTGATCCGGCAGTTGCCGCTGGGCTTGGCTATGGAACACTCGCTGCGGGATAATTACGAGAACTTCTTGGACACTTTTGCTGTCCTGGGAAAGATTATTACCCGGCGCATGTCGACCCGGTCCCTTGCCGGCCCGATCGGAATAGCCCAAATTTCCGGTGAAGCCTACCGGAGAGGGCTCGGCGACCTTCTGAAGATTGTCTCTTTCATCAGTTTGCAGCTGGGTATTCTCAACCTGCTGCCCATTCCCATTTTGGATGGCGGTCAGATTATGCTTTTGGCCGTGGAAGGATTCATGCGGCGCGACCTCAGTTTGGAAATTAAGGAGCGCTTTGTTCAGGTGGGATTCGTGTTTCTATTACTCATTTTCGTGTTTGTTGTGTACAACGATATTGTGAAGACGCTGCGGCCCTCCTGAGCGTGGAGGCGCAGTCTTGCATCTAATCTATTTGAGGGGCAAACAACCGTGAACTTCAGCGACAAGGAATATTTTCCTGAAAGGCGCAAAACCCGGCCCGTGAAAGTTGGGCGGTTGACGATCGGCGGCGATGCGGCGATTGCTGTCCAGTCCATGGCTAAGACGGATACGCGCGACGTCGAGAAGACGGTGGAGCAAATCCATCAGATGGAAGCGGCGGGATGCGAGATTGTGAGGGTGGCCGTGCCGGACATCGAGGCCGCCAAGGCTCTCCCGGCAATCCGGAAGCAGTGCCCGGACTCGATCCTGGTTTCAGACATTCACTTCCAATACAAGTTTGCGCTGATGGCGCTTGATGCGGGTATCGACAAGCTGCGCATCAATCCCGGCAACATCGGGGACGCGGAAAAGGTTCGAACCGTCGTCCGGAGAGCCCAGGAGCAGAAGGTGCCCATTCGCATCGGTGTCAACGCTGGGTCGCTGGAACGGAGACTGCTGGAGAAGTACGGGTTTCCAACGCCGGAAGCCATGGTGGAAAGCGCCGAGTACCATATCCGCATTCTGGAGGACCTGGGATTTGGGGACACCATCATTTCCCTGAAGTCTTCCAACGTCAAGCTGACCGTCGCCGCTTACCGGTTGCTGGCAAAGCGCTGCGATTACCCCTTCCATTTGGGAATTACCGAGGCGGGAACGCAGTTTTCCGGGACGATAAAGTCCTGTGTGGGGATGGGGATGCTGCTGGCCGAGGGAATCGGCGATACCATCCGGGTGTCGCTGGCCACCAATCCCGTGGAAGAAGTCCGTGTGGCTTTTGAACTGCTGAAATCGCTGGAACTGCGGAGCCGGGGCCCGGTGGTGATTGCTTGCCCCACTTGCGGACGCCTGGAAGTGGATTTGTTCAAAATCGCAGGAGAGATTGAGCAGGCGACGGCGCAGATCAAAATGCCTCTTAGCCTGGCGGTGATGGGTTGCGCAGTGAACGGTCCCGGGGAAGCCCGGGGAGCCGACCTGGGCGTGGCCGCCGGAAGAGGCAATGGGATGATCTATCGGCAGGGAAAAGCGATTCGCCGCGTGAAAGAAGAAGAGATTGTTCCGGCGCTGCTTGAAGAGATTAACCGCTTTGTGGCGGATAAAGCCGCGGGCCGGTTGGAAGCTCCGGAAGAAACTGCCGGGGACGGCCAGGAAACATCTTCTCCATCAAGCCGACTGGTCACGCTCAGCTAAGCAAGCCAAGCCACGGCTGCCAGAAAAAGCCCAGCAGACGCCATCGCACCCTGCCTCAATTTGATTTTGCGCAGAAGTCGATCTTCTACGGATCATTCCTCAGCATGGCGCGCCTTGAAGACCTAAAACTTAGTCACCGCCTCTTTATGGAGGGCTACCGCTACCGGCAGAGTGACTGGCAGCCGGGCGCCCGGTTGAAGAAGCCGCTCCGGCAGTGCAAGGTGGCGCTGATTTCGACCGCTGGACTCCATCTCGGTGGACAGGCTCCCTTTGACCCGGAGATTAGGGGAGGGGATTTTTCTTTCCGGGAATTGCCCACGGGCGTCGAAATTCAACAGCTCAGGATTTCACATCGCAGCTCTGACTTTGACCGCCGGGGAGCGGAGGCGGACAAGAACGTAGTGTTTCCTCTAGACCGCTTTCGGGAGCTCGCCGGGCGTGGGGAGATTGCGGCGCTGAACCACCGGCATTTCAGCTTTATGGGTTCGATTACGGCGCCGGGGCGGCTAATTTCGACTACGGGCCCGCAGGTTGCCGGAATGCTGCAGGAGGATGAGGTTGACGCTGCTTTTCTCGTCCCGGTCTGACCGATGTGCCATCAGTCGGTCGGACTGATTGCAGGAGCGATTGAGAAGGGGGGAATTCCAACAGTCTCATTGTCAGTTCTGCGAAAGGTGACGGAGCGGGTCCGCCCGCCGCGCAGTCTGCTCACGCTTTTCTCCTTTGGACATCCTCTCGGTAGGCCGAACGACCCGGGGCTGCAGCACCGGGTCATTAGGGCTGCTCTGAATCTCTTGGAGAGTCCGGAGCCTCTGCCCCTTTTGCGCGATTTTGAGCTATCCTGATTGGGGAGTCCCAGGAGCTACCTTACCCATGCCAAAGTTTGAAGAATTTGCTTTCATGGATGCGACCGCCCAGGCTGAGTTGGTGCGCCGCGGGGAAGTGAAGCCGCCGGAGCTTGTGGAGGCCGCGATTGCGCGCGCTGAGCTCCTGAACCCGAAGCTCAATGCCATTGTTACTCCGATCTATGAAATCGCGCGCGAGGCAGCGCGGGGCAGCCTGCCCGATGGTCCCTTCCGCGGGGTTCCTTTTTTACTGAAAGATTTGCTCGCGGCATACGCTGGAGTGCGCTTGACCTCCGGAAGCTCCTTTCTGCGGGACTTTATTCCTCCCCACGATAGCGAGCTGGTCAGGCGGCTAAAGGCCGCTGGCTTGGTGATTCTAGGAAAAACGAACGCCCCGGAGTTCGGCATCCTTCCTACCACGGAGCCCCAGCTGTTCGGAGCGACCCGTAATCCCTGGGACCTGAACCGCTCGCCGGGAGGTTCGAGCGGCGGCTCGGCGGCTGCCGTGGCCGCGGGAATTGTGCCTTTTGCCCACGCCAATGACGGGGGAGGCTCAATCCGCATTCCGGCCTCTTGCTGCGGCCTCTTTGGCCTTAAGCCTACGCGGGCTCGCAACTCTCTGGGACCGGATCTTGGAGACATTATGGGAGGCTTGGTGGCGGAGCATGCCCTCACGCGTTCCGTGCGGGATAGCGCGGCGCTGCTCGATGCCACGGCAGGGCCTTCTGTGGGCGACCCGTACTGGGCTCCGCCCGCGTCCCGGCCATATGTGGAAGAGGTGAAGTCCGACCCCGGGCGGCTGAAGGTCGCCTTCTCTACAAAGGCCCCCTCGGGAGCTAAAATTCATCCTGATTGTGTCAGTGCCGTTCAAGATGCCGCCAAGGTGTGCGCAGAACTTGGGCATGAGGTGACCGAAGCTGCTCCGGAGATTGTCGGACCTATGCTCGTCCAGGCATTCACGACGGTTTGGGCGGCGGGAACAGCCGCGGGGATTGATTCTTTCGCGTTCTTGACCGGAAGGCCGCCAAAGGCAGAGCAGTTTGAGCCCCTGACCTGGGCGCTTTGGGAGATGGGCCGGAAGGTGACCGGGTCGGACTATCTGCTGGCTCAGACGGTGCTCCAGCGTATCACTCGCGACGTGGCGCGGTTTATGGAGAAATTCGACGTCTGGCTGACTCCCACGCTGGCCGAACCTCCCTTGCTGTTGGGAGCGTTTGAGTCAACCGCCGAGGATCCCATGCGGGGATTCCACCGGGCCGTGGAATACGTGCCGTTTACTCCCATCGCCAACGCCACGGGGCAGCCGGCCATGTCAATGCCGCTTTATTGGAATTCTGAAGGGCTTCCGGTCGGCGTGCACTTTTTGGGCCGGTTGGGCGAGGAAGGATTGCTGTTTCGGCTCGCTGCCCAGCTGGAAAAAGTTCGTCCGTGGGCTGACCGGCGCCCGCCAGTGGTCCCATAAGCTATGCGGTTTTCAGCAGCGAGATTTAGCGCTCACAAAAACTTTGAGAAGGTGGAAATACTTTAAGGAACGGCTTACATCATTCTGAATCTGCTTCTTGAGCGCTTCGGGATTGGGGAATTTGATTTCTTCGCGCAAGCGACGGAGAAACTCCACTTCCATCTTGTCCGCAACCACGCTTCCGCTGAAATTCAAAAGAAATGACTCCACCGTTACCGGGTGAGGCCCGAAGGTGGGCTTGTTTCCGACGTTGGTGACCGACTCGTGAATCGCGTCACCCAGCCGGGTGCGCGTAATATAGACACCATTCTGGGGAAGTTGTTGCTGGACGGGCGCCAGATTTAGGGTGGGCACCGTTTGCGAGTGTCCCACGCCTTCGCCGGAGACGATAGGCCCTGCCACTGAAAACGGGCGGCCGAGCATCCGGGCGGCAATTTCCACTTGCCCTGCTTCGAGCAACTGGCGAATGTGAGTACTTGATACCCGCTCGCCTCGAACGGTGAGCATGGGCAAGGCTTCAACGCGAAAACCCTTCTGCTTGCCGAGTTCCGCGAGCGTTCCCGTATCGCCGGCGCGGCGGTATCCGAAGCGGAAATTTGACCCTACGTGCACGACCGCTGCCCCCATCATCTCCACCAGAACCTGTTGCACAAACTCTTCCGGCGAGAGGCGTGCCAATTCCTGGCCGAAACGCAAGACAACCAAGACGTCGATATCGTTTTCGGTAATCAAAGCGATCTTACGGTCAAGCGGGGTGAGCACTTTTGGGGTGCGCTCAGGAGCTACCACTTGAGATGGGTGAGGGTCAAAGGTGACGGCCACGGCCTTTCCGCCAGTGGCGCGCGCGGAGCGAACCACACGCTCCAGCAGCGCCCGATGAGCTAGGTGAACGCCGTCAAAATTGCCGATGGTCACCGCGCTCGCAACAAGCGGCTCACTCAATTCCGGAAGGTCTCGAACAACTCGCATCTGTTAGTCCAGGTCGATCTTCAGTCCGTCGTAAGCCAGTTGCACGTTGGGAGGCAGCTTGGCATTGGTTTCCTCGTGGCTCAGTTCGTGGGCGATGTGTGTGAAGTAGGCCCGCGAGGGCTTGAGGCGTTCCACCAAGCTCAGGGAGTGCTCGATGGTGGAATGCGTCGGTTGAGGCTTGTACCTCAGCGCCTCGAGGATCAAAACGTCCCGTCCTTCGAGCATGGGAAACGATTCCTCCGGGATGGTGCTGAAGTCCGTTACGTAGGCGGAGCGGTTGAAACGGAAACCCAGGACAGGCAAATTCCCGTGCAGAACCGTGACGGGAGTCACGCGCTCCTCCCAGAGATCGAAGGGGCCGCTGATCAGGTGCGGATCGACTTTGAGGATTCCGCCGTAGGCGTACGTCTGATCAAAAATGTAGGCAAAAATCCGACGCAGACTCTCCATGCATCGCGCATCCGCGTAGAGCGGAATGGGAACCTGCTGGCGGAAATAAAATGGGCGAACGTCATCAAGGCCCAGCACGTGGTCGGCATGCGCGTGGGTAAAAACGATGGCGTCGACGCGCTGGATTTTCTCGCGCAATGCCTGAGCGCGAAAGTCCGGCGTAGTGTCGACCAGGACGGTCCGCCCGCTGTATTCGAGCAGCAGGGAGGGCCTGGTCCGTTTGTCGTGAGGGGCCGTGGATGTGCAAACCGGGCATGAACAGCCGAGGGTCGGAACTCCTGTGGATGTGCCCGTGCCGAGGAAGGTCAGTTTCATTTTTGCTTGCTTACCCGCTGCTTCTGGACTTCCACAAAGCTCAGACGAAGTTCATAGAGAACGTCGTCAAGCAGCTTGGCCTCCCCCTTGGAAAGGTTGCCGCGGGTCTTCTCTTCCAGAACTTCGAGCAGCCCGATGGTCCGGCGGCCGTTGAGCAAGTCCGGAGGCATATATTCTCCAGCCGGGCCGGGCAACATTCCCAGCTGATACATCGCCGTGGTACTCAGATAGGACACCAATGTCGAAAACCCTGAAGATTCTTCTGAAAGGCTGGGCTCGGGTTCCATCTCGGGAGAAGGCGCCGTTTCCTGCGGGGTCTGCACGCGCGGTTCAGCTTCCCGCGCGGTTTCCTCGCGGCCGGGATTTCGCTCCCCCTCGGTGGTAAATGAGCGCCGATCGACCACCCGAAAGCCTGATGATTCTGACTTTTCCTCCGCCATCGTAAGCGTCTCCTTGTCCCAAAACTTGTTTCTGGGCTTCGCCCTCTGTTGTGGATTAGAAAGCTCCAGTTTAGCAACAATCCTGCCACCCAACAAGAGAGGATGCCCTGGCTATTGCCCTGGATTTGTCCAGCTTGCTAGAGTAAGGGCCTTGGTATTCTCAACGGTAGTTTGAAAGGAAGGCGCAAAGTGGCTGGAGAATCGTTGCCGAAACTGGTGGAACTGATGGCTTATCTTAGAGGCCCCGAGGGATGCCCCTGGGACCGGGCTCAGGATTATGACAGTATCAAAGGCTTGCTGCTGGAGGAAGCCTACGAGGTGATTGACGCCCTCCAGCAACGGGATTTTGACGGAGTTGAGGAAGAGCTGGGGGACCTGCTTTTTCAAGTGGTTTTCTATTCTCGGCTGGCGGAGGAAGACGGTAAGTTCAATATTGACCGCGTCATTGAGGGCGTCCATGCAAAGTTAGTGCGGCGGCATCCGCACGTGTTCGGAGATCAGCGCGCCAGAACGCCGGAGGAGGCGCTCCAAAGCTGGGCCGCAGCAAAGAACAAAGAGAAAGAGCACGGAGCAAACTCAGCCAAATCCGGCAAAAGGACTTCAAAGCTCGACGGCATCGCCCCGGCTCTCCCTTCCACGCTGGAGGCTTACGAGCTTGGGTTGAGAGCTGCGGACGCTGGTTTTGACTGGCCGAAGGTTGATGATCTGCTGGACAAAGTGGAAGAAGAAGTCGGCGAGCTGCGCGAGGAGCTTGCCGGCGCTTCACAGCAGGACCAGGCCAGACTGGAGGAGGAACTCGGGGACTTGCTGTTTGCTCTCGCCAATGTTGCCCGGCAGATTCGCTCTGACCCGGAAACCTGCTTGCGTGGTGCTAACCAAAAATTCCGGAAGCGTTTCCAGGCTTTGGAAGAGGAAGTGGACCGGCGTGGGAAGAAGGTTGGGGCGTGTACGCCGGAGGAGTTGGACGAGGTTTGGGAATTGGTTAAAGTGCAGGAAAATCGATGAAGTTTAAACTTCGCCGCTGTGAGTCTTCGCTTGAACTGGCGGATTGCGTCACCCTCCAGAAGAAGATCTGGGGATACGCTGACGGGGAAGCTTATCCGCAGCGCCTGTTCGCCAATGTGTGCAGGATTGGAGGCCACGTAATTGGCGCCTATACGCCGCAAGGTAAAATGGCGGGATTTGTAGCCTCACTCCCGGCTTGGCGCGGCCGGCAAAGGTATTTTTACTCCCTTTCTCTGGGCGTGCTCCCGGCATATGAAAACCAGGGACTGGGCCGGGCATTGAAATTTGAACAGAGGAAGATTGCGCTTCGAGAGGGGATCACCCGGATCGAATGGACCTTTGACCCGCTCCGCTCGAAGAACGCTTTTTTCAACCTTGTTCGTTTGGGGGCCGTGGTCAGGCGCTATTGTCCCAATTACTATGGGCCGTTCACGAACCGCTTGCAGCTCGGACTTCCTTCCGACCGCCTGATTGCGGAGTGGCAGCTGAAGTCGCCCCGAGTCCAGAGGGCAGTGGCGGGTAAGCCGCCCCGGGGTGGGCGCAAGCTCGCTGCCGCGCGGGTAGCCATTCCTGAGGATCTAGATGCGCTGGTTAAGAAAAACCCAAAGCACGCGCGAGAATGGCAAGCGCGGGTCCGCAGACAGCTTCAAAGACATTTTGCCCAAGGGCTCGTGATCACGGGTTTTGAGAAGGGAGCGGGAGAAGCTCTCTACCTTCTGGATCGCTCATGAAAATCGACCGCGTGGAACTGCGTGAAATCCGCATGCCGCTGGTCCACTTCTTTGAGACGAGCTTCGGGCGAACCACCGGCCGAAGGATCGTTCTGGTTCGGGTGGAGGCGGAGGGATTGACGGGCTGGGGCGAAGTCACCTGCGGCGAAGCTCCTTTTTATAGTCATGAGACACCCGAGACGGCCTGGCATATCCTGCGGGACTTCCTGATCTCCTGGGCGCTTGAAAAGCCGTGGGAGTCGCCGCAGGCTCTTGCGCAGCGTTTCCGGCAGGCTCGCGGCCACAACATGGCCAAGGCGGCGCTTGAAAACGCTCTGTGGGACCTTGAGGCGCAGCGCCAGGGTTTGCCCCTTGCGCAGCTTTTGGGCGGGACAAGGCAGGAAATTCTTTGTGGAGTCTCCATCGGGATTCAGAACTCGCCGCAGGAACTGCTCGAGAGGATTCGCCAGGAACTCGCGGCAGGTTACTTGCGCATTAAGGTCAAGATCAAGCCGGGATGGGACCTTAGAATTCTGGACGCGATTCGCAGCAACTTTCCTGACATTGACTTGATGGCGGACGCCAATTCGGCCTACACGCTCGCGGACTTGCCACACCTCAAACAGCTTGATCAGTTCCACCTGATGATGATCGAGCAGCCGCTGGGCTGGAATGATTTGGTGGATCACGCCCGTTTGCAGCGGGAAATCGAAACCCCCATCTGCTTGGATGAGTCGATACACAACGCCGACGACGCGCGCAAGGCAATTGAGATCGGAGCCTGCAAAATCATCAACGTTAAGCTGGGCCGCGTGGGTGGCCATACCGGGGCGCGCCAAGTGCACGGGCTCTGCGTGGCCAAGGGGATTCCCGTCTGGTGCGGGGGCATGCTGGAGTCGGGGATCGGCCGCGCCCACAACATTGCCATGTCCACACTGCCGGGCTTCACGTTGCCGGGTGACGTCTCCGCGAGCCGCCGTTACTGGCAGCAGGACATCATTGATCCGGAAGTGGAGGTTACGGCGCGGGGCCGGATCGCGGTTCCGCAGCGGCCGGGGCTTGGCTTTCAGCCCAATCTGGCTCGGATTGAAAAGCTGACAGCAAGAAGGGAAGTCTTTGAGTGTCGAGCTTGATCCTGATTTGGTACGCGCTTAAAGATCAGTTCCAGGCGATGGGCGCAGGCTCTCCATAATGCAACCCTTACGCCCAGGTGAACTGCGGCTGGGGTTTGCGGCGTTTCGGCAGGATTAGCGCCAGTAGTATCCCCAACAGAAATCCTCCTACGTGAGCCCACCATGCAACGCCACCGTGCGTGGCCGACTCGATCGCCAACATCTGAAACCCTGCTACAAACTGAATCAGGAACCAATAGAGGAGGACCAGCACGGCAGGCAGGCGAACGGTCCAGAAGAAAAAGAAGAGGGGAATCAAGGTGGTAATGCGGGAGGTTGGGAAACTGACCAAGTAAGCTCCCAGAACGCCCGCAATCGCGCCGCTCGCGCCGATGGTGGGAACTTTTGAGCCGGCATTGAAGACAATGTGGGCAAGGGCGGCTCCAAATCCGCTGAGGAAGTACAGCGCCAGGAATCTGCCGTGGCCATAGCGGTCTTCGACGCTCCTTCCGAAAACAAAGAGAAAAAGCATGTTGCCAATCAGGTGCAGCCAGCCGCCGTGGATGAACATGGAGGTGAAGATGGGCACCAAAAAGGTGACGAGGCTCGTGATAATAATCCCGTGGGGAGTTGAGTAGCGGGCAGGGACAAGCCCGAAGATATAGACAAATTGGTTGAGCTTAGAACCCAGCGTCAGCTCGAAGACGAAGATGGCAGTGTTTACAACAATCAGTCCCAGCGTTGCAATCCAGAACGTCTGGCGCCGGATATGGTCGTTCAGTGGAATTGGAATCATGCGCCAGACATTCTAACCTTGGAGGGGGATTCCCTCCAAAGAGATTCGCAACGCACCCGCCCGGGATGCCAGTTTGAGAGCCGGGAAATCCAGCGGTCGCCGGTTCGTGGGAGGGTCCAGGGGCGTTGACCTTGCTTCCCGGCCGTCGATATACTTCAGGCAGGGATTACGGGGAGCATTGAAACTCTGCGCGGCGGTCGAGGCCGCGCCAATCACCTCCTGGCCCATCTCCAAGGTCCCCAAACGAGAATCCATGAAACCAGCACCCTTAATTAGAGAGTTAATGGCCATCATGGGCGCGGATGGCGTGCTATGGCTCCCGGAAGATTTGATGCTCTACGAGTACGACGGCCTCTCCGCGATGCGAACGCCGGATGCCGTGGTGTTTCCCACCATGACGGAGCAGGTGGTGAGAATGAGCAAGTTGGCGGCCGAAAAGAAGATTCCGGTCATTCCTCGGGGTGCCGGGACGGGATTGAGTGGGGGTGCGGTAGTAACGCAGGGCGGCATCGTCGTCAGCCTGGCGCGGATGAAGAAGATTCTGGAAATTGACCTAGAGAACCAGCGCGCCCGCGTGCAGCCGGGTGTTGTGAATACGGACCTCTCTCTGGCGGTGTCGGATGACGGTTTCTATTACGCACCGGACCCCTCCAGCCAGAAGGCGTGCACAATCGGTGGGAACGTGGCGGAGAATTCAGGTGGTCCGCACACTCTGGCTTACGGCGTAACCACCAATCACGTGCTGGCTCTGGAGGTTGTGCTGCCGGACGGCGAAGTGGTCCGTACGGGCGCCAAGTGCTGGGAAACACCTGGCTACGATTTGACCGGCTTGCTGGTGGGTTCGGAAGGCACCTTGGGAATTGTAACGGAAGTGACCGTGCGTCTGATGCGAAAGCCGGAGGCCGTGGAAACGATGCTGGCGATTTACGAGCGCGTCGTCGACGCCACGCGGACGGTGGCCGCGATTACTTCCCGGGGGATTACTCCGGCAGCGCTCGAGATGATGGATGGTTTTACACTGCGCGCGGTGGAGCAGGCGACTCACGCGGGATATCCGATGGATTCGGCGGCAGTGCTGCTGATCGAGGTGGAGGGAGTGCGGGAAGCTGTCAAGGAGCAGGCGCAGCAGATTGAATCCATCTGCGCCCTGAATCACGTTCGGACGGTGCGGCGCGCCAAGTCTTCCGAGGAACGTGCCCTGCTTTGGAAGGGCCGCAAGAACGCTTTTGGAGCGCTGGGACGGATCAGCCCCAATTATTACGTGCAGGACGGCGTGATTCCTCGCACCCGGCTGCCGGAAATGCTCCAGTACATCGATGAAGTCGGCCAAAAGTATGGACTTCGAGTGGGCAACATTTTTCATGCGGGGGACGGCAACTTGCATCCCATTCTGATGTTTGACGGCCGCGATGCTGAACAATCACAGCGCGTGGTGAAGGCGGCCCAGGCGATCATCTCGCGTTGCGCCGAGCTGGGCGGCTCAATTACGGGCGAACACGGAGTCGGAATGGAGAAGAACGAATTGATGCCCCTGATATTTTCCGAGGATGATTTGCAGGTCCAGCGCAGCGTTAAGGATCTCTTCAACCCCGCCGGATTGTTTAATCCCGGCAAGGTTCTGCCCACGGGGAAGACGTGCGGGGAAATCCGCGTGCAGGTGGGGACGGGAGCGTAGATTGGCCACGGCGGCAAAGGCAGTTCGGGCAGGGTTCGCGGGCATCGTGGGTGAGTCGCGCGTGGTCTGTGAAGAAGAAGCCTGCCAGAGCGCGGGCATCGATGGCAAGATTCCGCGCTACATTGTTTATCCCACCTCTGCCGAGCAGGTCGCTCAAATCGCTAAGTGCGCTGCAGACAATGGGCTTGCCGTGATCCCCTGCGGGGGGGCCAGCAAGCTGGGTATGGGGAACCCTCCCCGTAAGTACGACGTTGCATTGTGCCTTCGCGATTTGCAGAAGGTGGATCACTATGAGCCTGCGGATCTGACCGCGGGGGTCGAGGCGGGAACAAGCTTCCGAGAGTTCCAGCGGATGGTAGCGCACGACGGTCTTTGGCTTCCGCTCGATCCTCCCGGTGCGGAGCGAGGTACCTTAGGCGGAATTGTGGCGACGAACGCTTCTGGGCCGTTGCGCCAGTTCTACGGCACGCCGCGCGATATGGTGCTGGGCATGAAGATTGCGACTTCAGAGGGCAAGGTGATCAAGACCGGCGGCCGCGTGGTGAAGAACGTGGCGGGGTACGATCTTGGGAAGCTGATGATCGGTTCCTTCGGCACGCTGGGCGTTATTGTGGAAGTGAATGTGAAACTCTACCCATTGCCCTCCGCGCGCGCGACTTTTGTGCTTTCCGCTGGCACGCTGAGTATCGCCCGGGACATCCGGCGCAGCATCTTGAACTTGCCCATCGAACCTGCCAAGCTGGTCCTGGCTGATGCAGAGATGGCCCGCCTCATTCGCCCGGCGGAGTTGAGCCTGCCGGGCCAGGAGCCGGAGATTTGGGTGGAAGCAATCGGCGCCAGGGCTGTGATTGAGCGGACCTGGATTGAACTTGCGGACCTGGCGAGCGCCGTCGGGGCAAAGATCCAGTCGTGCGAAGGGGAAGATATCCAATCCGCATGGCGGCTGATTTCTGACTTCAGCAATTACTTCCGCCAGGCGCATCCCGAAGGCGTGGTATTGAGGGCTACCTTGCCGATCGCGCACAGTGAGGAGTTTATGAGCCTGGCGCAGCAGGAGGCTGAGAGCGCGAAGATGACTGTGATGAGCGCCAGCCAGGTAGGCGTCGGCATTACCCATGTGGGTCTTGCGGGAGCCGGAAATGTAAATCAAATGGCGGCCCTGGTCATGCGGCTTCGGGCATCTGTGGAGAAGCTGGGTGGTGCTCTGACGGTTGTGGCAGCCTCACCGGAGTTCAAGGCGGAGGTCGACGTTTGGGGCAGCGCTGGTGAGGGGCTCAAGATTATGCAGAAGCTGAAGACGACGTGGGACCCGAAAGGCGTTTTTTCGCCCGGGCGCTTTGTGGCCTCGATTTGAAATCTTAAGGGATTTGCGCCGGGTATGGCTGTGGCGCGCTCAAGATGATTGAAGTCGAAGAAAAGAAGTTTCCCGGAGAAGGCAAGAGTTTCTACGGGCCCGGTGAAGCTCCCGAGTGGGACTTCTATTCGAAGTGCATCCAATGTGGCCTTTGCCTGAATGCCTGCCCAACCTACCGCCAGCTTGGCCTGGAGATGGACTCTCCGCGCGGGCGCATCTATCAGATCATTCAGGTTGAGAAGGGCCGCTTGCCGCTGGGGGGTAACTTCGTCAAGCACATCGACCTGTGCCTGGACTGCCGCGCCTGTGAGACGGCCTGTCCCTCAGGGGTTGAATACGGGCGGCTGGTTGAGAGCGCTCGCGCCCAGATCCACCAGTATTACAAGCGCCCGTCCGCGGGGTCGTGGGCGCGCAACTTCTTTTTCAAGCGGCTGCTTCCCAATCGGAAGATGCTCGACCGGTTGGGGACTCTCCTTTGGATCTATCAGAAGTCGGGCCTCGAAGCATTCATCCTGGGCTCCGGAGTTCTCAAGCTTTTCTCAAGGGGGCTGGACCGCGTGGCGGGACTATCGCCCCGCATGGAAAAGCCGTTCTTCACCGGACAACTTGGCCGCGTCATCAAGCCCCAGGGGGAGACACGTTACCGCGTGGCCTTTTTTGCAGGCTGCATCGCAAACCTGGCCTTCGCCCGGCTGAATGAGGCGACGGTTCGAGTCCTGGCGCGCAACGGATGTGAGGTTGTAATTCCCGAGGAGCAGGGCTGTTGTGGCGCGCTGCACGTGCATGAAGGGATTCGCGGGCAAGCACGCGAGCTGGCCAAGCAGAATATCCAGACCTTTCTTGACTCAGGCTACGACGCGATCATCACCAACGCGGCGGGCTGCGGCTCCGTGCTGAAGGAGTACCCACTGCTCTTTGAGCATGAGGAAAAGGAATTTTACGACCGGGCCTGCGCGTTCAGCAGCCGCGTGAAGGATGTTACGGAATTCCTGGACAGCATCGAGCTTAACCGGAACTTCAACGCCGTCGAGGCGCGCGTCACTTATCAGGACCCATGCCACCTGGGGCACGCGCAGCGCATCCGGACGGCGCCGCGGCGTCTGCTGGAGGCTGTCCCGGGATTGCAGTTTGTGGAGCTGAAAGAATCGGAAGTGTGCTGCGGCAGCGCGGGGATCTATAATGTCGTTCACAACGACATGTCCGAGCAGTTGCTCGCAGCCAAAATGCAGCGAGTGGACGAAACAGGGGCGGAACTAATTCTGACCGCCAATCCCGGCTGCCTGCTGCAATTGCGGGCGGGCGTGGCTCGCTCGGGGCAGAAGCGCCGCGTCATGCACGTGGTGGAATTGCTGGATGAAGCCTACACAAAACAAGGGGCATAACGGGGCGGGGCAAACGAATATTTAAGTTGAATCAACGCTTGCCGGCGGCAGGTGGAGCCCGTAGGCGTGTGTATTTGAAGGGCCGGATTTTCGCGGCGATGTTTTCATCTCTCATCCACGATCAAAAGGGAGTGATCTATGAGCGATAAAGCGGCGGGAGCACAGGAAAATCTCGAAGCGTTATTGAAGGAGGCGCGGAGTTTTCCTCCCTCCGAGGAATTTCGCCGCCAGGCGAACGTCTCGGACTCCGCAGCCTATGACGCGGCACGGCGTGACTTGGAAGGTTTCTGGGCGGAGGAAGCTAAGCGCCTGGACTGGTTCCAGCCGTGGGACAAGGTGCTTGAATGGAACGCGCCCTGGGTGAAATGGTTCGCGGGCGGTAAGCTCAATGTCACCTACAACTGCGTTGACCGTCATGCTAAGTCCTCACGGCGCGATAAAGCCGCCATTATATGGGAAGGTGAGCCGGGGGATACTCGTACGCTGACGTTTTCGGAGCTGGAGCGTGAGGTCAACCGCTTTGCCAACGTGCTCAAATCGTTGGGCGCCAAGAAGGGTGACCGCGTGGCGATTTACATGGGCATGGTGCCGGAGCTGGCCATTGCCATGCTGGCCTGCGCCAAGATCGGCGCGCCCCACAGCGTGGTGTTCGGGGGATTCTCCGCGGATTCTCTGCGCGAGCGGATCAACGACGCGCAAGCCAAGATCGTGATTACCTGCGATGGCGCGTGGCGGCGCGGCAACGTGGTGCCGCTCAAGGCGAGCGTGGACGAGGCGCTCAAAGGTACTCCGACGATTGAAAAAGTCGTGGTGGTGGAGCGGGTGGGCAAAGCGACCCAGATTGCGATGCAGCAAGGGAGAGATTCTTGGTGGCATGAGTTGATCGCGAAGGCTTCCGATCAGTGCCAGCCCGAGCCCATGGACGCCGAAGACCTTCTCTACATCCTTTACACCAGCGGCACCACAGGAAAGCCTAAAGGCGTGGTGCACACGACGGGCGGCTACCTTACGGGAACCTCCGCCACGCACCGGATGATTTTTGACATCAAGGAAGACGACGTTTACTGGTGCACGGCGGATATTGGCTGGGTGACGGGGCATTCTTACATCGTGTACGGTCCACTCGCCAACGGCTGCACCACCCTAATGTATGAGGGCAGTCCGGATCATCCGGACCGCGGACGCTTCTGGTCGATCGTGGAGAAGTACAAGGTCAACATTTTTTACACCGCGCCAACGGCCATTCGCGCCTTCATGCGGTGGGGAACGGAATGGCCTGCCAAGTACGACCTTTCCTCATTGCGCGTGATAGGCACCGTAGGTGAGCCCATCAATCCCGAGGCGTGGATCTGGTATCACCAGAACATCGGAAAAGAGCGCTGCCCGATTGTCGATACGTGGTGGCAGACGGAAACCGGCATGATCCTGATTTCTCCTCTACCGGGACTCACCGCCACCAAGCCGGGCTCCGCCACGCGCCCCTTCCCGGGCATCGAGGCGGAAGTACTGGACGACAAGGGAAAACCCGTGGGGCCGGGCGCGGGCGGCTATCTGGTGCTCAGCAAGCCCTGGCCCGCCATGTTCCGCACCATCTACGGCGATCCCGACCGCTACGTGCGGCAATACTGGTCGCGCTATCCGGGCAAGTATTTTACCGGCGACGGCGCCAAAGTGGACGAGGACGGATATTTCTGGCTGCTGGGCCGCGTGGATGATGTGATGAACGTTGCCGGGCATCGGATTTCTACCTATGAGGTGGAAAGCGCCCTGGTGGACCATCCGGCAGTGGCGGAGGCCGCCGTGATCGGCAAGACGCATGAACTTAAGGGGCAGGGCATCGCCGCTTTCGTCACGGTCAAGGAAGGCGTGAAGGTAACGCCGGAACTGAAAGACGAACTGAAGCAACACGTCGGCAAGAAGATCGGTCCCATTGCCCGACCGGATGACATCTTCTTCGCTTCGGAATTGCCCAAGACCCGCAGCGCAAAAATCATGCGCCGCCTGCTGCGCGACATCGCGGAAGGCAGAGTCCTCGGCGACACCACGACGCTTGCCGACCCTGCCGTTACTGCTCGCTTGAAAAACCAGTACGAGCGGGAAGGAAAGGCTGAATAGCTTTTGGCTTCCGTTTGACTTGCTTTGGGCTACGTGCTCGGCCAGATATCGAGGCTGGCGACGTAACGGGAAGTCTTCTTCATGGGCGCCTGGTCTGCACGGTATTGTTTCCGCCGGTATATGGGGTAAGCGATCGGGCTCTCTTCGCGCGGTGAGATGTCGATCACGGTGCTGCCCTTCATCTCCGCAGTGTAAGTCTCTCCGTACCAGGTAAACTTCACGGTTCGCTTAGGAACCTTAAACGTCAGCGTCACCTCGTCGTGGGGTCGTAGGCGCTCCACCAGCAGATAGTTTCCCGCCCAGATCTGCGGAAGTTGTTGTGCGCCGATGGTGCAGCGCAGTGTGCGGCGATCGACCCATTGCGGAATTCGAATGGATAGCCGCGCCGCCTTCTTGTTCTTGATCGCGATCTTGCCTTCGAAGGGCAGGTAGCTATTGAGGTCGAGCCAGGGAGCCGCGCGGTTCAGCAGCAGATTCACCTGAGCGGTCGTGCCGTCAAAGCGGGTGATCGCTTCCCAGGCGTAATAGAGCGCCTCCGTGCTGTTGCCGGTGCAGCAGTGCATGATCCAGGTCTTGGGCAAGTCGGTTAGGTTGCCGTGGCCCACAAATCCTCCCAAGTTGCGCTCGATCACGCGGTCGCTGGTTTGGCGCGGGGAATCGATGGTTGCCTTGGGCCCGTGCTCGGAGACGCTGTGCAGCGCATCGGCATCCGTTAATTGCTGCTCGACAAGCTGATTGCGGACGTATTGATCGACATCGTCCCAATAGTCACCCACGCCGGCGTCGCTCAGCTTGACGGCAAGAGCCACCATGTCCGCAATGTCACAAGACTCGCAGGGCCGCATCTTCATATTGGAGATTTCCGGGAACCAGCCCAGCAGCGGAACGCCAAAAGTGCGCGAGTATTCGTAGCCGTTACGGACAAAGCGCTTGAGGTCCGCATCGTTGGTGACCCAGGCGTAATCCAGAATGCCGCGGAGCGCCATGGCATGGGCGTGGAACTGTCCGCTCCAGTGTGCCAGGTTCGCAGATTGGATATATTGAGGCTCCTTCACATTGCCCCACATGCGAGGCAGCATCAGATAGTTGGTGATCTTGCGCGCGAGTTCCAGCGACTGCTCGGTTCCGCCCAGGCGGTACCAACCCGCGCCAGCGCGCGGGGCGCCGCCGTGATACATGGGAATGCCGAATTCGATATCTTTCGATTGCGCCGTGGTTCTCCAGCCGCTGATGGGATAGCTGAACGATTCTCCAAAGCGGTCGTCGGGAAAGTATGCGTAATTTCCGCGGTTGATGGCGATCTTGCTAAGTCCGGCCACCATGGCGTCAATCCGCTTCTTCCACTCTGGGTTTCGGTCGCGCTGGTACCAAGCCATCATGGCCAGAATCATGCGCGAGTTGCCGTAAACGTTGGCGAAGTCCGAACTGACGGGGTTCCAGGACTGATCCCACGGACGCAACTTGGTGTGGTGCGCGTAGAAGAGGCCCGGAGGCTCAATCCAGCGCAGCATGGACTCCATCATGGCTCGCTCGACGTCCAGGTTGTAATCGCTGCCACACATCACTCGCATCAACGGCATGGACTCGGCGAACTTGGGATTGATGGTGGGCAGGCCGCTCGCCTCGTGGTACATAAAGGCTGGGTTGGCCGCAAACCGGACCAGGAAGTAAATTTCATACTGCACGCCGCCGCGGTCGGCGGGGTCGAGGGCGCCGGTCAAGCAGTTTAAAGCCAACCGGGCACGCTCGGCCAGGTCCAGGGTGTCGGGGACAGTCGCGGCATAGGTGTGCCCTGCGGGGACGACGGGGGCGTCCGCCACCAACGCCTCCGCAGCCCGCGCTTGCTGGTTTCGCGAGGTCTTTAAGAGCAGATAGGAACCTGCGGCGCCAGGCAGAGCGCGGGTGATAAAGCCCCGGCGAGAGACTCGGCTCTGTTCCGCTTGTTGCTTAGGTTTCTCGGGCATGGCGTCTCCTTTGCGATTGCTTCTATCTGCACCAAGCCGCCCGGTGTCCGCTGTTCACATCTGGGGCGGCCGTGCTGTTTCCTTGCCCATGGCCTTCAGTCTTTCCGCAACCTGTTCCCGGAATAGCATCTCCAGTTGCGGACTCCAGCCGACTTGGCGGATTACAATGACGCCGTCCGGGTCGATGAGAATATAGGTGGGGAGATACTGGATGCCAAACAGGCGTGCCATGTGCCCGTCGGCATCGTGATACTGGGGCCAAGGCATTCCCTCCCGCTCGACATACTTCCGCCAGGCTTGGACGCTGTCGTCCCCGCTGACGCTGATGATGAGAAAAGGGTCGCGGGAGAATTCCTTGGCAAGCCGGCCCAGGGCAGGGATGGATTCGCGGCAGGAAGTGCACCAGGTGGCCCAAAAATCCAGCAGCACAATCTTGCCGTGCAGTTTCTCCAGGGTATAGGTTCTGCCGCGGAGGTCCTTCAAAGAGAAGTCGGGGGCGGCGTTGGGAGAGGCCCGGCGCGGGTTGGCAATCACTTTGCGGACGCGATCCGACAATTCACCTTGTGGGACTTTGGCCAGGAAATCCTTCAGCGTGGCAATGCCTTGCTTCACTTCTCCGGCGTGCAACTGGGCGAGGCCGAGGTTCACCAGGATGTTTTCCCGTCCGGGGAATCCCTTGTCGAGTTCATACGCCGTCCGGAATTCTCTTTCGGCCTCCTTGAATTTGCTGCGGTCCCCTGAGAACGCGGCGCGCTCGGCGGCTACTCCCTTCAGCTCATGGGCGATGACGGCGAGCTGAACGTCTCCGCCCGCGTACCGCAGAACCTGATCGCAGCTTTCCGCCGTCCTTTTTAGGTCCTTCAACCCCCAGTAAGCCTGCGCCATGTGCCAATAGCACTCCGCGGACTTGTTGCCTTGCTGGGCGTTGAGGTGTTTTATGGCTGCGATTGCCTCCTGGTAATGCCGCTGCTTCAGCAAGAGCACCGCCTTGGCCATCGCGGAATTGCCGGAGGGAGATGTTTGTTGGGCGGAGAGGTTTGAGGTCGCCGCTCCGCAGAGCACTATGGCAAAAACGACTCCGAGAATTTGCAAGGGAAGGGAAGGCGGGAGAATCCTGGCTTGGGGGATAGAACCTGGACACGAAATTCGAGGAGTGAACGGTGTTTCTAGCATGGACTTGGAGCGAGGGCGGCCTGTGCGGACTGGGCGTCCGGCGCGCCCTGAAAGAGGCATTGTAGCAGATCGAAAACCGTCCCGGTTGCTCTTTTCTTCGCCCGCGTTGCGGTTGTGGCCGACCCTAGGACTGTTTGACAGTCACTAACTTCTGCAATAGTATCCTACCGACACCAACCCTGGAGGCAAGCGGATGATGCGTGCGCGGGTGTTCTTCCTGCTGATCAGTTGTCTGGTGTTTGCGTATTGGTTGCCGGCACAAACCGTAGATTCTACCGTCTGCGATATCCTTGCCAACCCTCAATCCTTTAACGGAAAAATGGTGCGAATTAAAGGCAAAGTCGTCGCGGGTTTCGAAGAGTTCGCCATCGTCGATTCGAATTGTAAACAGAAGCTCAATGCAATCTGGCTGGACTATCCGCAAGGAACGAATGCGGAGGCTGGTCC
>JBJKQF010000018.1:0-19223 GCA_046705545.1 Terriglobia bacterium | reverse complement strand
CTTCCCACAAGCAGAGAACCTACGGGAGCACCCAGGCCTTTCGATAAACAAAACATCACGGAATCGAATTTCCGTGTCAGATCGACCACGGACCGTCCCAACGCCACGCTGGCGTTGAAAATGCGCGCACCATCAAGGTGCACCGGGATGCCAAGCTCATGGGCGCGATCGCAGATGTCGTCTGAAACCTCAGGCGGATAGACCGACCCGCCTGCCAAATTCGAACTGTTTTCAAGTTCGATCAATCCCGTCCGGCTGCGGAAGGCTGCCGTGGTGCAAATTGCCGGTTCAACGACGCTCCAGGTAAGAATTCCATCCGGGGCGAGCAGCGTACGGGGGATGCAGCCTGAAAAGGCGGACATCATCCCCATTTCCGCAATGTAAATATGAGCTCGCTCCTCGCAAATCACATCCTGGCCGTGGCGTGTGTGGACTTTGATGGCCGTTTGATTGCCCATCGTGCCGGAGGGAAAGTACAGCGCAGCCTGGCGTCCAAAGATGTCCGCGGCGCGAGCTTCCAGGCGATTGACGCTGGGGTCCTCACGGTAAACGTCGTCGCCGACGTCCGCCTCTGCCATGGCGCGGCGCATCGCCGGCGTTGGCCGTGTCACGGTGTCACTGCGCAGATCAATGATAGGGTTCGCCATTCTTTCCGCTCTTTACCAGCTTCCCTTGCTAGGCAGCCAGAAATTGCTCAAAAATCTCATTCGAGACCAGCAGGGCGTGATCCGCAAGACGAAGACGGCGATCTGACCGCTCCAGCCAGCCATCCTTTTCAAGTGCTTTGATCTTTCGGGTCCACGGCGCCAGGCGGCGCGCTCCCCAAAGCTTCCGGGCCGACGCCAACTCAATTCCCTCCCGCTGCCTCAGGCCGAGAAAGAAGAACTCCTCAACCTGCTCTGACTCAGAAAGCTCACGCGCCGCGCAGATTGGAGAGATTTGCTGCTCCAAGCTTGTTTGATAAACCTTAACCGCTGTTTCATTTTCCCACCGCCGACGACCATCAAAAGAGTGCGCACCCGCGCCAAGTCCGATATAAGGCTCGCGTCGCCAGTACTTAAGGTTATGCGCAGATTCCCAACCCGGCAGGGCGAAATTTGAAATCTCGTAATGGCGGTAACCTGCCTTCCGCAGCTCTTCACGGGCGGTCTCATAAGCATTCGCCATGAAATCGTCTCCAGGAACGGACCCCGCGTGGTAGCGAGGTCCATGTCGCATGACTTCACCACCCAGCCGGCTCTTTTCATCGATTTCAAAAAGATAAACGGAGAGGTGTTCCGGATGCATCTCGATGCCGGCACGGAGAGTCGCCCGCCAAGAGAGCTCTGATTGGTGCGGCAATCCCGCAATGAGGTCCAGGCTGACGTTCCGGAATCCGGCAGAACGCGCGACGGCGACCAATTCTCGCGTATCATCCGGCGAGTGTAATCTTCCCACGGCGCGAAGCTCACGATCATCGAACGATTGCGCTCCAATGCTGAGCCGATTCACCCCAATGGCTCGGGCGCGCCGCAGAAATTCGCTATCGCCCGAACCAGGGGTCATTTCCAGCGTAAATTCGATGCGGGAGGCGAACTTGATCTGCTTGCGGAGCGCGCCGACGATCCTGCGCAAGCGCAACTCTCCCAACAGCGACGGCGTTCCGCCGCCCATGTACAATGTGTCAGCAGGAAAGGTCAGCAATTGTGGGTCAACGCCGCTCGGTCGATAGTTGCGTGGAAGCGCTTCAATCTCGGTGATCAGCGACCGGCAGTATGCATCGTAAACGTCACGCCGGGCGACGCGTGAACTGAAATTGCAGAAGCTACACTTAGAGGCGCAAAAAGGGACCTGAATGTAAACTCCGAGGTGTTGCATTGCTAATCCGCTACGAGCTTGACGCGCAAGTCGCGCCGCCGCGGCCCGTCGAACTCGCAGAAAAGGACCCCCTGCCAGCGGCCCAAAACCAGTTGACCGTGCTCAATCAGCAGGGTCTTAGAGGCGCCAATTAAAGCCGCCTTCAGGTGGGCGTCGCAGTTCCCGTCGTTATGCTGGTAGTCCGGACTCACGGGGGCGAGCTTCTTGAGGAAGCTTTCGATATCCGAGCGCAGGGCGGGATCGTAGTTTTCATTGATCAGAATGGCGGCTGTGGTGTGAGGGACAAAAACATGACATTGTCCGCTTGCGATTCCCGACCTCTCAATCAGCTTTGTAATCTGGCTGGTGATATCCCTGAGTTCGACTCGTGCATGGGTCTCCACCTGGAGGGCATGGTGCTGGTTCCTGGACTTCCCTGGGGCTGCAGCTTTGGCCGGTTGCTCGTGCATGCTTTCCTCCCCACGTCTTGCCTCATATCATGTCCACCGAGGAATCAATCTCCACAATTATAACAAAACAACCTTAGTCGCCCCTGTCCCAAAATACCGAGGAAAACTTTTCACGCGAGGCTCTGTTCTCTAAAGCTCAAACTCCACGTCCTGCATGGCGACGACCCGGACAGGACCCAACAAACCTCCCGGAAGCAAGTGCGTGGTACCGTATTCCCTGGAGACGATTTCATACCACAAGCGCCTTTCGTTATAGTTGCCGTACTTGCGGACAACGTCTTTGATCCATGCGGGCTTCTGAAGTCCCGCAACCATGTTGATCAGCCGGTTGCTGACCCGCACCTCAAGGAAGTTCCTTCCGGGTTTTGCCCACTTTGTAAGGTCGTGCCGATGAGGACGCTTCCAGGTCAGCCCAACGGAACGGCCGTTCAGCCAAGCCTTGGACGCATCCGCGACTCTTCCCAAGTCAAGGATCAACACGCGCCCTTCTCCAAAGTATTCGGCCGGGATGTTGAACTCCAATTCATAGCGTGCCGTGCCCGAAAAATGGCGTGTCTTTGGATCCTCCGTCCAGGAGCGCAGACGAGTGATATGTTTCACCAGAGTGGGAAACTTGTAACCCTGGAATGTTACCTTCCAGGTTCCGGTGACGTCCAAGGGAGCGGGTAGATTCTTTACTTGGGAGTATTTTGCACCAGACGCCTTCTCCCCGCCTGCATAGCGAACCCAGGACGTCCCGTTTTCAGCCATTCGACAAGTTACCCTTCCGTTCCTGCCTGGCAACACCTTGTCGGCATTTGTCTCGGTCACGTGGAGCGGTTCCGGGCGCCTTCTGAACAAGTAACAGGCGGATTGGTATGGCTCCAAATCGAGAGAGACCTCGACACCCTTCTGCGTAAGGCGGTAAACGGACGCTGGTGACACTTCACCAGTCTCAGTGCCCCATACTTCCGGAATCCTGTGGCCCACTCGGAATGTAGCGTTTCGCGTGAGGCGCTTTTCCGAGTTATTTGCAACAAAGTAGATGTCAACTTCACCGTGCCGCCGGTGCAGGTGGAGCAGCTTGTCCGTGGGCGGGTCAGGCGCAAAGTCAGGCTGGCGATGGGCACGTAGAGAGCTGGGAAGATCGGAAAGTGACTTCAGGAACACGCCCGTGCCTTTCCCGCATGGATGATTCGCCGAACTAGCGGTTTCAGACACGTCGCCAAATATTTGGCGAACCATGTCACGCACTCGCTGATTATTCGTATCAAAGTTCTGGAAGCCGGTTGAGTATTGCGGCAGATGTTCGGTCGCGATGACTAAACCACCGCTCCGGCAGAATTCCAGCACCCGTTCCATCGAGGCAGCTGGAATATAAGTCATGTTGGGAAGGATCAGGACCGAGTGCTGCATCTTGCCGATCTGCAGCTTCCCACCCGTAATCTGCGATTCCTTAACCAGAATATGGTCATTAACGAGGTTGAAGTCGAAGCCACTATGCACAATGAGCTCAGGCAGTTGGCCCCAATCAATGGATTCGTCCGGCTGCCAGTAATAGGCTTCCGGAGGCTGGATCTTGCACCAAGTTTCGGGAATCGGCGATAGGACAGCAACGTCGCCCACGAAGTAGCCTTGTGAAAGAAGCGAGCAGGTTCGTGCCAGATACGCCGAGAATTTGTGATAGTACTGCCACCACGGCTCGGTGTGGCGAACCGCCGCTGAAGCATACATTTCCGTGAAGGGTTCGGTTCGCTCATCGGGGTCGTTGTAGGCATAGCCGCAACTGACGATCTCCTGGTATCCGTCCCTCAACGCCGGATCGATCACCGCTTTCATCACTTCAAGATCGTTCGTATAGCGAAAGGAGCTTGGGTACCCCTTCGCGCTAATAAAGGTGAAGCTCTCCGCGGAAACCAGCGGCTTGCCGTAAATATGAGCGGAACTGGTGGCATACTTGCGCTCGATCGACACTTGAGGCACCCGCGTCGTGGCCCATTCGCCTTCGGGAATGCTGTTGGCGCCGTAACCCGCCAGCCGTTCCGCAATGCTTCCGTGCGCCTGAACCCGCGATCGGAGTTGCCTCTTCTCGCACCACTCGCGAAGGGGGACGAAAAAGTTGTCGATAATAAGATCTGAAAGTACTGAGACAAAGTCGTGCCGGATGTGCGGCGTCTGGTCCCCAACCTGAAACCACAAGGCCAGTAGATGCGGTTTGAGATCGTATCCTTTGCGACGCTTAAACTCCTCCAGGAACCCTCCGGTCCAGTAGTAACTTCCCTGCGGAAGCTGAATTTCAAAACTGTCACAGAACATCGCCCGGACGGTCTTGCCGAACTCGTCTCCCGACGCCTTCTGGAGCGCGCCCCCCACGACTTCCAGGTGCTTATCCAGCGCCGATCTCGCAAAGTGGTTCAGAACGTAGCCCTCGTCCCCCAGACTCGCGCCTCGGACGGCTTGCCGAGTCGGCGACTGTTTCAACGCGATAATCTTCCAACGCCCCGGAGGCACGGCCCAACCGAGGGGCGTGCGGACCACGGCCCAGTAGTGGGGATCGGAGTAGCGAAGGAACGGCGAGAGGTCGCGGATGGTGGTGGGATCAAGAACTTCGTCAGAGCCCATAGTCTGGGCAGCGTAAACACCAATCAGCGTTTCGTGTTTCCCCACCCCGCCAGGAAGTTCCACCCCCCAACGGTAGGGACCCGTCATTTCGGTCGTATTCATTCGAATGCATTGTGAACTGAGTTCGATGGGAATCCACGGGCCGCCGTACGGCCAGCCCGTACCCAGGGTAAAGTCCACGCGCATGCCCAGTTCTTTGGCCTTTTGGACGGTGTACGTTACCAGCTTGGCCCAGCGCTCTGAAAGAAAATCGAAGTTGCCGTTCGGCTCCAAGGGCGTCATCCATTGCACTTCCACCCCACCCAAGCCTTGTTTGTGCATTTGGCCAAGCTCGTAGGCGATACCTTCTTCGGTCGCGTTTGGGCCGAACCACCACCAGCGAGTCCAATTTTGATTGTCGTTTGGAGGATGCTGAAAGACTTCTTTTAACGAGGAATAGTCCTCTGCCTTCGCGGCGGGCTCGGCAGCCGCAGCTTGCGCATCCGCAGCGAGCATGGTGCCGATCGGAAGGCCGCAGCGCGCCAGAAGACTGGCCGTCGAAAGAATTGAACCCTGCAAGAAGTCACGGCGCCGCATCTGCTTACCCCCTTAAAACTGATCGGAATGATTCTTGGTTCGGGAATTTCCGAAGCATGCAATTCCAGCTTCTCATCCCGGAAAGGGAGAGTATAACCGCTGCTGATCTTTCGCAACCACAAATTGCCGGCGTCAGTAGCAAGCGCAACGGCGGCCCACATTATGCAACTTCACAGGGGTCCTGACTTGGTGTTGGAGACTGTGGCGCCAAAGGGCTGGAAAAGCAGGCTTACAAATTGAGGATGTGATGGTCTGAGGAATCCGTCGAGATCTCGCTGAACAGCCGGTCCAGCAATTCGTATCCCGCCCGTCCCAGGAAATAGACCCCGCTGATCGCGCGCTCCTGCAATTCCTTTTCGGGCATCAGGGCCCTGCGGAGTGATTGCGCTTGGCGGGCCAGGACCTCGGTTCGATTCAAGGCGGCGCGAGTCAGTTTCCCTTTAAGACGCACCACTTGGTAAACGATCTTCTCTTCGACATGTTTCAAGTTGTCGAGCAAGGTAGGGTCGAGAATCTGAATATCCTTGCGCAAACGCTCCAGCAGCGCAGCCAAATCCCCTTCAGCCTGGCTGAAGCGCTCCTCCCAACCCGCGGCGAAGGCCGTAGCCGCAATGCGCTGCCGCAAGTGATCTTCCCCTTCCCAAACGTCTTCAAGCTGCAACTGATACTTCTCCAGCCAGCGCTCAACTCGATGCTCCACCAGCGTAAAGGCGGCGCGAGGGAAAATGGCCGGCATGGGACGGCGGTAAGCGGTATACAGGACGGATGCTTGTCCCAGGTAGGCGAGTTCTGAAGGACCCGCAACATAAGCCACGGTGGGCAACAGAAAATCTTGAACCAGGGGGCGAAGAAGGACATTCGCTGAGAAGCCAAGCGGGTGGTTATGAATTTCCGATATCAGTGAATCGAGCGGCACGGTTTCCGAATCGCCTACGCTGAAATGTGCTTCTGAAGAGGCTCCGTTGTGGTGAATGGGGACACGGTTCCCTTCCCGCTCTGCAAAAACGAGGGTCGATTGATCGGTGACGTGGACTTGCGCGTGGTATCCGGCTTTAACCAGAGCGTGGGATCGTTCTTGCAGGTTAGCCTGGAGTTCGCTTGCCCGCCCAAGCGCTTCCTCATAGACAGGAATGCTCAGCCGATGTATCGCCTCATCAAGAGGGTCAAGGAGGATGACGCCCCACCGGGCGAACAAGCGAGCTAGAAAACAGCCAAAAGCCCGTCCCCAGGTGGCCCCGGGTTGGTAGGTGGCACGGAGATCGTCAATCAGACGCGAACGTGAATCGCCCGCAGGAAGAACGGACTCCAAGCGGTCGATCTCCTCCGTGATCTTGTTCGTCAGCTTCACGCGGCCCACGGGAGAGTGAAGCGCCGGCCGCTCGCCCGGATCAGTCAGATCAATCCGTTCATAACCGTCATCAAAGACGCTCACGTGCGAGACCTCTTCGAGGTCGTGATCTTCCGTTGCCAGCCAAAACACGGGCACGCTTTGGAGACCTTGGGAACTGAGAAAGTCCGCAAGGCGCACCGCGGTGAGCGCTTTGTACAACGTGAAAGCTGGGCCCGAGAATAAGCCTACTTGTTGGCCGGTTACCACCGCGAAGCTTTGAGCCTCGCCAAGCCGGTGAATATTCTTCAGGGTTTCCTCGCCAGCACCGAACGCCTGGTTTTGCGCCAGCAAAATCTCCGAGAGCTCTTTTCGGGGACATGGAAAGGCCTGAAGCTCGTTTCCCATTCGCGCATACGTTTGAGGATTGAAGGGCGAGCCGTTATAGAAGGCGCTCACTCGGTCGTAAGCATAGAGATAATCGAGGAAGAGCCTGCTCGATTTCGGCACTTTGGAATAGGAAAGCGACGCGCGATTCATGAATTCTCCATGCTACACTGCCGGCGCCCGCGCAGCAACGGCCCGCCCATGCCGCCACCCACACTCTTGGTATTGATGCGGGAGAGGAGATAAGGATTCGGAGCGGGAGTGGAAGCTAAACGGCACCTCGCGATGGCAGGCCAATCTTTGCTTTCTTCAGCGCCGACACCACCAGGCGCCGTTCAGCGGGACGCAGCGGTAATAGTGGAGGCCGAGGCGACCCACCCTTGTAGCCGAGCAGGTCTGAGGCATATTTGATGCCCGGAATCCCGCAGCGGATATTGATGTCTGTGGCCGCAGATCCAAGCTGCCGCTGCAGCTTACTCGCAGCGTCCAATTCACCCCGCTGAACATGTTTATAGATCTTGATATAGGCCTCGGGAATGTAGTTGGCATTTGCAAGAATGCCTCCCACGGCGCCCGCCTGCAAAGCCTCTGTGCAGATCAGCGGGGAACCAACGAAGACGCGGAATTTGGGCCGAGACCGGTCGAGAATCGCTTTAAGAAAGTCCAAGTTGCCGGAGCTTTCTTTGAGCCCCACGATATTTTCATGTTTCGACAACCGCCCGATACTTCCGGGCTCCATTTTGAAACCGGTAAATTGGGGGATGGAATAAATCAGAACAGGCCTCTTTAAAGCGTCCGCGACCGTCTGGAAGTGCCGTTCGAGCACTGCAGGCGTCATGTAAGCCTTGTAGTAGGCTGGCGGGAGCATCAGCACCGCATCTGCCCCCCGCGCAACCGCCTGGCGGCTGAAGGCAAGGGCTTCACTCGTACTTTCCAGTCCCGTTCCCGCTAGCAATAGTTGCGGAGGACGGATTACAGACCTTGCAGTCTCCAGCAGACGGAGCTTCTCCCGCTCGGTTAGGTAGCAGGTTTCGCTCGTAGACCCCAGGACCAGAATGCCGGTAACGCCCCTGCTCAGGCAGCCGCGCAAGTTGTGCCGGAACGCCGCCAGATCAATCCCGCCGCTACGCTTAAAAGGTGTAAGAGCGGGGACAAGAATCCCCTTGAGATTGGCAATGATATCCTTGCGGGTCATGTATCAACTCCCTGAGGTGATAGGCTCACCCGCGGCAGAGGCTTGGACGGCTGTACGAGTGATCTGATGAAGTTCTTGCAGGCTGGCAACACTAATGCCGTGGTCCCGCTGGGCCCGGATGCCGTTCACAGCAGCGGTGGCCGCCGAGACCGTGGTAATGCAGGTCACGCCGTGCTGGATAGCAGCCAGTCGGATCGCCTTTTCGTCGAAGCGCGAGGCGCGTCCCAGTGGCGTGTTGATGATGAGATCGATGGATGAATTCTTGATGTGGTCCACCACGTTGGGACGGCCCTCATTGACTTTGTAGACGCGCTCCACTTTAAGCCGCGCAGCGCGCAGCGCCGCTGCGGTTCCCTTGGTGGCCAATAACTTGAAACCCAGCGCCGACAAATCGCGGGCGACCGGCACAATATCCTGTTTGTCCTGGTTGATTACAGAAATAAAAACCCGTCCTTGCAGCGGAATCCGCTGCCCGGCCGCGAGTTGCGCTTTTGCAAAAGCCAGGCCGAATTTCTCGCCCACGCCCATCACCTCGCCCGTGGATTTCATTTCAGGCCCCAGGACGCTGTCGGAGCCGGGAAATTTCTGGAATGGAAAGACGGGCGACTTCACATAGTAATAGCGAACCGGAAGCTCTGGCTCCAGACCGAAGGACGCCAAGGATTTTCCAGTCATCAGGCGCGCGGCGATCTTTGCCAGTGGCACCCCGGTGGCCTTGCTGACGTAGGGAACGGTTCTCGAAGCGCGTGGGTTGACCTCAATCACAAAAACCTTGCCGTTCTGAATGGCGTATTGCGTGTTCATCAGCCCGACGACGTTCAATTCGCGCGCCAGCGTTTGCGTGTAATGGATCAGCGTTTGCCGGGTTTCATCGGGGATATTCACCGAGGGCAGCACGCAGGAGCTATCGCCAGAGTGAATCCCCGCGCGCTCAATATGTTCCATGATGCCCGCCACCACCACGTCCTTGCCGTCACAAAGCGCGTCCACATCCACTTCCGTGGCGTTTTCAAGGAAACGGTCAATCAGGATGGGAAACGCACCTTCCAGTTCCTCCGCCCGCCGAACGTAATTGGTCAGCATGTTGTGGTCATAGGCGATCACCATGGCACGCCCGCCCAAAACGTAGGAGGGACGGACCAGAACGGGATAGCCGATACGGTTTGCTACTTCCACAGCCTCATCGACGCTCATGGCCGTGCCGTTTTCCGGCTGAGGAATTCCCAACCGCGCAAGCAGGTTCCCAAAATATTTGCGGTCTTCCGCCAAATTGATCGATTCCGGAGAGGTCCCGATGATGGGAACGCCGGCTGCCTTGAGCTGGCGGGCCAGGTTGAGCGGTGTCTGGCCCCCGAACTGGACAATGACGCCAGTGGGTTTTTCCTCGTCGACGATTGACATGACGTCTTCAAAGGTTAGCGGCTCAAAGTAGAGACGGTCAGAGGTGTCGTAATCCGTGGAGACGGTTTCGGGATTGCAATTCACCATGATGGTCTCGTAGCCGTCTTCCTTGAGCGCGTAAGAGGCGTGTACGCAGCAATAGTCGAACTCAATACCCTGCCCAATGCGGTTTGGCCCGCTGCCCAAAATCATAATCTTCTTGCGGTCGGAAGGCTCAGCCTCATCCTCATCCTCGTAGGTTGAGTAAAGGTAAGGCGTATAAGACTCGAACTCCGCGGAACACGTGTCCACCCGCTTATAGACAGGCCGGACATCGCGCTCCAGGCGCTTGCTGCGAACCTCTTCCCCCTTCACACCCCACAATTGGCCCAGGTGCAGGTCGGAAAAACCCAGACGCTTGGCCTCCTTCAGCACCGAGGCCGAGACCGAATGGACATCGAAGCGCTTGAGTTCGTCTTGCATCACAACCATCTGTTCAACCTGGCCGAGAAACCAGGGATCAATCTGGGTGATTTCGTTCAGCGTTTCAACGCTCTCTCCGGCAGCGAAAGCATAAAGAAGATCCCACAGCCTTTCTGGATTGGGAGTGGAGACGCGCCGCAGGAGCTCTTCCCGGTCTGCCGGAGGTGGTGGAGGCTTGCGGCCCGATTCCAGCGATCGAACGCCCTTCATGAAAGCTTCTTTGAAGGTCCGGCCGATCGCCATGACCTCACCCACCGATTTCATTTGCGTGCCCAGCCGCGGATCGGACCCCGGGAATTTTTCCTGGGCCCACTTTGGGATTTTCACGATGACGTAATCGAGCGTGGGCTCAAAGCACGAAGGCGTTTTCTTAGTAATGTCATTCGGAATCTCATCAAGGCGATAACCCACGGCGAGCCTAGCGGCGATTTTCGCGATCGGGATTCCGGTCGCTTTGGAGGCTAGCGCCGAGCTCCGCGAAACGCGAGGATTCATTTCAATCACCAGCATCCGTCCGGTTTCCGGCTCGACGGCAAACTGAATATTGGAACCGCCGGTTTCGACGCCCACAGCCCGAATCACCCTGAACGCCGCATCCCGCATCAGCTGGTATTCTTTGTCGGTCAAGGTTTGGGCGGGTGCCACGGTAATAGAGTCGCCCGTATGAACCCCCATGGGGTCGAAGTTCTCGATGCTGCAAATGATCACGGCGTTGTCGGCGTTGTCGCGCATGACCTCAAGCTCGAACTCCTTCCAACCCAGCACCGACTCTTCCACCAGCACCTCGTGCACCGGGCTCAGGTCCAGCCCATAGCGCAAGCGTTCGGTCAGCTCTTCACGGTTATAGGCAATGCCGGAACCCGTTCCGCCCAGGGTGAAGGAGGGGCGCAGGATCAGCGGGAAACCGACTTGTTCCGACCATTCCAGCGCTTCCTCAACGCTCTTGACCAGGATGCTGTGGGGAACATCGAGCCCGATCTCGCGCATCACATCTTTGAACGATTGCCTGTCTTCGGCAATCTTAATGGCTTTGCGGGAGGCTCCAATCAATTTGGTGTCGTAGCGTTCCAAGACGCCCTGGTCGGCAAGATCGATGGCAAGGTTAAGGGCGGTCTGGCCGCCCACGGTGGGCAGGACCGCGTCCGCGCGCTCGCGGGCAATAATGGCTTCAAGATATTCCACCGTCAGGGGCTCGACGTAGGTGCGGTCAGCAAAATCCGGGTCCGTCATGATGGTGGCTGGATTCGAATTTACCAGCACCACTTCATAGCCTTCGGCCTTCAGCGCCTTGCAGGCCTGCGTTCCGGAATAGTCGAACTCGCAAGCCTGGCCGATTACAATGGGCCCGGAGCCGATAATCAAGATTTTGTGCAGATCAGTTCGTTTGGGCATTGAACTCCACAACTGTGTTGGTGTGATTTAGCCTGGGCAACCGCCCCGGTAATGATGCACTCCGCGCCTATGCCTCGGCTTTCTTGAACTCCTCCATCATCTTCACAAACTGCTCGAACAGATAAGCTGAATCGTGCGGTCCGGGCGAGGCCTCGGGATGATACTGCACGCTGAAGAGCGGCAATTTGCGGTGGCGCAAGCCCTCAAGCGTATCGTCGTTCAGGTTGCGGTGAGTCAGCAGCACGTCGCTCGATTTGAGAGAGTCGGGATCAACGGCGAAGCCATGATTCTGAGCGGTAATTTCTACTCTCTGCGTCTCAAGGTTCATCACCGGGTGATTTCCCCCATGATGGCCGAATTTCAGTTTGTAAGTTTTGCCGCCCAGTGCCAGCCCCACAATCTGGTGGCCCAGGCAGATTCCGAAGATGGGAACCTTACCGAGCATCTTGCGGACGTTGCGCGCAGCATATTCCAGCGGTTCAGGATCACCCGGGCCGTTGGACAAGAAAATACCGTCCGGCTTTAGCGCCATAACGTCCGACGCAGAGGTAGCAGCGGGAACCACCGTCACTTTACATCCCGTGTCGACCAGACGCCGGAGAATGTTGTGTTTAATGCCGAAATCGTAGGCCACCACATGGTGCCGAAGCTTGCCTTCTTTAGGCGTAGATGAGAGGTAAATGTCGCTGGACGGTTCGCTCCAATCGTAAGGCGCCGCCGTCGTCACGCGGCTGGCAAGGTCCAAACCTACGATGCTGGGCGAGGCCTTGGCCTTCTTCACAAGGCTCTCTTCATCAAGGTCCTGAGTGGAAAGAACTGCGCGCATGCTGCCATGGGTTCGCAGATGGCGAACCAAGGCGCGCGTATCAATATCCGATATTACCGGGAGCCCGTAATCGGCCAGGAATTCTGAAGCGGTCTCCACCGAGCGCCAGTTGCTGGCAACCTGCGTCAACTCACGGACAATAAGGCCTTCCGCAAATGGGTGGGAAGACTCGGAATCAAGTGGATTCGTGCCGTAATTGCCGATGTGAGGATAGGTAAGGCAGACGATCTGGCCCGCATACGAGGGGTCCGTGAGAATCTCCTGGTATCCCGAGAGCGAGGTGTTAAAGACAACTTCCCCGCAACGCTCCCCGGAAGCGCCGTACCCTAACCCGTGAAAAACCTTGCCATCTTCTAACGCAAGAATAGCTTCCCTTCTTTCTCCGTTGCATCCGCGCTGGATACGCGCGGCGATTCCTTATCTCTGTGATCTGACCCGAACCACCGTGATCTCCCCTTGGCAGAGATCTACATCTTCGGTCCGAAAACCCCGAACTCCGGTTATGAAGGCCGCCCCTCTCAATGCTCAGTTCAAAAAACTGCTATCGCCGAGGGGCCAATAGACAAACGCGGCTTTCCCGTATATGTACTTCTGGTCGACAGTGCCCCAAACTCGGCTGTCATCTGAAAAATCTCGATGGTCCCCAAGCACGTAGTAGTGATGCGCGGCGACGTGCACCGGCGCACAATCCTCGTGGCCAAGGTAACTGGGCGGCACATAGTCTTCTTTCAGCAGCTTGCCGTTGACGTAAACCTGGCCATCCTGAATGCTGATCCAGTCGCCGGGCAATCCCACCACACGCTTGATGAACGATTTTGAGGGATCGAGCGGATAGTGGAACACAATAATATCGCCGCGACGAATCGGCTCCAGATGATAGATGATCTTGTTGACAAAAACCCGCTCATGATTCTCCAGGCGCGGCATCATGCTGGTGCCTTCCACCTGAACGGGCTGGTAAAAGAAAAAAATCAGAATCAGCGCGCTGAGCGCCGCAAGGATAGAGTCGCGAAGCCAGTAGCGCGCATCAAAAAGCCAACGCCGTCCGTGACCGCTTTCAGCAAGCGAGTCCAGGGCGCAGTCATCTGAAGGGTTCTTCTTCTCCATCAGTTCGATAAATTAAATTATATACCAGAACTCGCTAAGATGAAGCCACCTTCCTCACCAATAACTTGGCAGGAAGCAGCGCACTCGATTTGGTAGAATGGACACAACAACTTGAACTCGTTCCTATGCACTATCGATACGCACTTGTGATTCCGGCCCTGAATGAAGCAGCGACGATTGGAGCGCTCCTCAACCAGATTCCCCAAGGTCTGTTTTCCCAGGTCATCGTTGTGGACAACGACAGCCAGGATTCGACTGCGGAAACCGCGGCAGCTGCAGGAGCCGAGGTGGTTCAGGAGCCGCGGCGCGGCTACGGGCAAGCCTGCCTGAGCGGCCTTGCACACCTTCAGCCTTCCATCACGGCGGTCGCTTTTATCGACGCAGATCTCTCCGATGACCCCCAGGACCTTAAACATCTGATCAACTGCTTCGAGCACGATGAGTGGCACATGGTGATCGGGTCCCGCGTGCTCGGCCCGGCCGAACCCGGATCACTTGCCCCTCTTCAAAGGTTTGGAAACTGGCTTGCCACTCGTCTAATCCACATCTTCTGGGGGGTTGAGTTCACCGACCTCGGCCCCATGCGAATGCTTCGCCGGGATGCGCTGGACCAGCTGAAATTGGATGACCGGAATTTCGGCTGGAACGTCGAAATGCAAGTGAAGGCAGCCCAGGCTGGGCTGAGGGTTTGCGAGATTCCCGTCAGTTACCGGCGCCGTGAGCACGGCCGGTCAAAAATCTCCGGAACGATTTCCGGTAGTGCGCGCGCGGCCGCTAAAATTCTCTGGACCGTTTATCGCTGCTGGCGAAGCCCTTTGTCCATCTCAGCGCCCGGTTCATGAAACCAGCCTGAATTCTTGCACATCGAAACAGACATGTTGGCCGCATGTTCCGCCGGCCAATTGATCGCCTAAGCTTTCCTAGCGCTCAAATGCTGCTGCAATGGTCCACATAATATGGTGTCCGCGAAAAACCCAGCTTCCGGATTCGTGAAACGCTACCGCACTTCCCTCTTTGCAGCCATCGCCGTTTTTGGACTTCTCGGTTGGGCTGCCGTGCTGATTTCACCTCCTCTATTGCAGGCCTCCGGCCTATCGGGCAACAGCGGGCCCTCCGGAATTCAACAGCCAAAACGAGAAAACTTAGCACCGGCTTGGGGGAAGAAAGGCCAAATCGAGTTCGGCTTTCAGTTCGGCTATGGCCTCGAAAACAATATTCCTCACGACGTTTCCCACATCAACATGGCGATTGCGGAGCCGCAGTTGGGCGTCGTGGTTTGGGACTCGCCCCATTCCCGTCTTCCGTTCAAACGTGTGGAAGTGATTGCTGAGGGCATCCTGGGCAGCGCTTATCGGCCGGGCGGATCCCTTCTCGGCATGAACCTTCTCTTCCGCCTTGGTTTAAAACCAGACGGGAAACTGTCGCCCTTTGTCGATCTGGGTTCAGGTCCCCTGCGCACAACGCTCAACAAGGATGCCGAGGAAATAACCGGTCAGACCCAGTTCCTATCCCAGGCCGGCTTGGGCGTTAGCTATCACTTGCGGTCGCACCAAGCTATGGTCTTTGAGTACCGCTACTTTCATATGTCAAATGGCGGCCTTCAGGAGCCGAACCCTGGGTTCAATGGCAGCATGCTCACTATCGGCTTCTGTTGGGAGCGGGGGCCGCATCTTCCCCTCGTGGCCGCCGCTCCACACGATTTCTTCCGCCTTCTCCATCTGCACTGAGCCACGCTGTCTCCTGCGAAAAACACGTCCGGATTTCCAAGCAGAAATGTCAGAAGAACAACGAATGGACGGTATTATCCGAAGATATCTTTGACTTTGCGGGAGGGGGTTCGCTCGACGGGATTGTTGTCCACCTTGAACGATGCGCCGAGGGACTCCAGGATGCGACGCTGTTCGCGTGACAAGCGCGCCGGAATAACAACATCGATGGAAACGTAAAGGTTTCCGTGTCCGCGACCGTTTAAGCTCGGCATGCCGTGACCTTTCAGGCGAAAAGTCGAGCCGGGCTGCGTTCCTTCCGGAATCTTCATTTTTTGGTGCCCGCGAAGCGTGGGAACGCTGATCTCGGTTCCTAGGGCAGCTTGGGTAATCGAGATAGGAATTCTGATATATAGGTCGTCTTCACGACGCTCAAAGTAACTGTGAGGGCGCACTCTGAGAACGACGTAGAGGTCGCCCGGAGGACCACCGTGTCTTCCGGCTTCCCCTTCCCCGGACATCCTCAAGCGGGTGCCGTCATCTACGCCCGGGGGAATCTTGATGCCCAAAACCTTCTCGCGCCGAACATGGCCTTCGCCGCGGCAGTCCGGGCATGGGTTGCGGTTCACCTGTCCTGCGCCGCCACACTGCGGGCATGTCCTCGAAACCGTAAAGAAACCCTGTGAGTAACGAACCTGCCCGCGACCGGCACAGGCCGGACAAGCAGTCGGCTGGGACCCGTTGCGCGAGCCGCTGCCATGGCAGCTTGAACAGGTTTCAGCGCGGGGAATTTTAATCTTGGTCTCCAAACCGGAAGCCGCTTCTTCAAAGGCAATCTCAAGTTCGTAGCGAAGATCCGTTCCCCGCTCCGCTCGCGCCCTCCGGGGGCGGCGACCGCCAAAAAGGTCTTCCAGATCAAAGAGAGAACCGAAGAGGTCTTCAAAGCCCGAGAACACCGTAGACGAAAAGTCCGGGTAACCGGCGCCTGCTCCTCCAACGCCTGCAAAACCAAAGCGGTCGTAGGCGGCCCGCTTTTCAGGATCGCCCAGGACGCCATAGGCCTCCGTGAGTTCCTTAAAACGTTCCTCCGCCTGCTCCTTGTCTTCGGGGTTGCGGTCGGGATGGTGCTGAAGGGCGAGTTTTCGGTAGGCGCTCTTGATCTCCTGGTCCGAGGCCTCCCGCCCGACGGCGAGAACTTCGTAATAATCGCGTTTATTCTTCACGCCCATGACCCTTCCAATCGCACACCCGATCGCAGCGTCCGTCAAGCAAGCATGGCCGTGACGGCGAACTATTCATCATCAGAGTTCCCAGCCCCTGGACTTGTACCTGCGTCCTTGGAGCCGGCAACCGCAACCCGCACAATCGCCGGGCGCAAGAGGCGCTGCCGCAGCCGGTATCCGCGCTGAAGCTCTTCCACGATTTCCTGATCTTGATATCCCTCTGCCTCTACGGTTTCGACCGCCTGGTGCAGGTGGGGATCGAAAATATTTCCTTCACTTTCAATCGCCTCGAGCCCAGCGCGCTTCAGAACCTCCAAGAGTTCCCGGTGGATCAGCTCCATGCCCTCGTAAAACTTGGGTGGAACGCTCTTTTCTCGATGCTTCAGGCCGCGCTCGAGCGAGTCCAGGGTCGGCAGCAAAGCACGGACCAGCCCCGTGGTGGCATGCTGCAGGAATTCAGCCTTCTCCCGCTCAACGCGTTTGCGGACGTTTTCAATTTCCGCCTGCTTGCGAAGCAGGCGCTCGTAAAGTTCCTGTTTCTCAGCCAGCAGTTTCTGGTAGGCTGCCGAAAGGTCGCCGGCAACCTCGCCGGGCTCGGTGGCTGTTCCTTCGTTCGTTGCTTCGCGCGGCGAAGCATCCTTCGCCGCACGGCTCGAGATTTCTGAATCTTCGGTAAAGTTTTTTTCGTCGCTCATATCCCAACTATTCTACCCCGTCTCAGATCACAACTGAACCCGCGATGTCGGACACCTGCGATTGTTTGGGGAAACAGGCAAGAGATTCTTCAATTGATGCTCAGCAACCGGTTGCATAGGTGGGCGACATAATCAACAGCCGTCACGGCCCGGTCATACTCCATGCGCGTCGGACCAACCACTCCTAGAGCCCCCACAACCCGCGATCGGTAGAGAAGCGGCGCCACCACCATCGCGCAGTGCCTCATTTCGTCAGCGGGGTTCTCTTTCCCGATGACAATCTGCACGCCCGCCTCTGAAGATTGCAGGCACGATCCCAAAATCTTGATCAGCTTGGCCTTCTCATCGAAAGCCTGCAGCATTTGCTTGATCTTCCGCACATCCTCAAATTCAAGCTGCTCGAGGATGCGGGACGTTCCTTCCACAAAGAGCGGTCCCAGTTCGTCACGGCCCAGCGCGCCCTCCAACAGCAGCTTCGCAACGCTTTGTAAAAGGCGGTCGAAGAGCATCTTAGCTTCTTCGATTTTGTTGAAAATCTCAATCCGGATGGTTCGCATCGACCAACCGCGAAACTTCGCGTTCAGGTAATCGGCGCTGCGATCCAGCTCCTCCTGAGAAATATCTTCATCCAGCCGCAAAACCTTGTCTTCAATAAGATTGGGCTTGGAAATGATGACCACTAATACCCGGCGGTCTGGCAGTTTGATGAACTTGATGTGCTCCAGGAGCTTTTCTTCGAGCGCCGGGCCCAGAACCAACCCCACGTTCTGTGAGACTTCCGCAAGCACGTGCGACGCCCTGGCCATTAAGTCTTCGCAACGCAACTCTTCGTCGCCGCGGAGGCTATCATCAATAAATTTTTCGAGCGCCGGCGTCAGGCGCACCCAGCCCATCATCCGGTCAACATAATAGCGATACGCCTTGTCCGTGGGAACACGGCCAGCTGACGTGTGGGGCTGCTCAAGAAAACCATCTGCTTCAAGCTGCGCCATCACGTTCCGGATGGTGGCAGGGCTCAGAATCTCGGTGCTTTCCAAGGCCACTGTTTTGGAGCCTACCGGGGTGCCGCTCAGGATGTACTGACGCACCACGGCTGACAAGACTTCTCCCCGCCTCTTTTCCAGATTGACCTCGTCGCGCATCTCTGTCTGGGTGAAGGGCACAGATTTCCCGTGCCCACTGATTTCGTCTTTTATAGTATTCGTCACGATATCTACTGTCAATCACTCGCTTCCCTGCTCCCCAGGTCAACTCCTTTTAATTCTTTTGCTGCAGTGACTTACTGGCGCGTCCCCGGAAACCATCCCAAGGAAACAGACCCGGAGGATTCGTGAGAAAATGGGGCGGGGCACGCGGCCCGACACCTAAAGGGGATACTCATCCCCACAGGAGCTTGAAAGGAGCAACCAATGGAGCACCAAGGCGCTCACGGAAACTATATTGCAGGCGAATGGATAGAATCCGCCAGCGGCAAGACCTTTCAAAACATCAACCCGGCCGATACGAGCGATTGCATTGGGGAATTTCAACGCTCGGACGCCCGCGACATCGCAAAAGCCGTGGAAGCCGCTCAGGACACCGCTCCCTCCTGGAAGGCAACGCCCCCGCCCAAGCGTGCGGAGATTCTATTCCGGGCTGCCAACCTGCTGTCGGAGCGCAAAGCAGCCCTGGCACGAGACATGACCCGCGAAATGGGCAAACCGTTGGAGGAGGCGCTCGGCGACGTGCAAGAGGCCATCGACATGACTTTTTACATGGCGGGTGAAGGCCGGCGTTTGTTTGGGCAAACGACCACCTCGGAGCTCCCAAGCAAATTTTGCATGACGGCGCGGAGCCCGGTTGGCGTCTGTGGGCTCGTAACTCCGTGGAATTTCCCCATGGCAGTTCCCGCCTGTAAGTTGATGCCCGCTCTGATTTGTGGGAACACGGTGGTGATTAAGCCTGCGGAAGATACACCGCTTTCAACGTGCAACCTTGTCGCTGTTCTCGCAGAAGCGGGCTTGCCAAGCGGCGTGCTCA
>JBJKQF010000017.1:0-6271 GCA_046705545.1 Terriglobia bacterium | reverse complement strand
TTTTCAGAAAGCCGCCGTTTTTGCGAGCAGGAGGAGCTTGCTGCGGAGTGGTCACACTCCCCGCGGCCTGTTGCGCCTCGCTCCGGTTGGGAACCGCGGAAGGGTTAGGCGGCGCGGGATTGGCCGTCGACGGAGCATTGGAAGCCTTGTCCGAGTGGAAAAACCTTCCCAAAATCCCCCCCACTCTCTCGATCGGGTTCTCGGCGTGGGGTTGGGTTCCATCAATGAAGACCTCGTTCCGTACCCTGGCAGGGGAGTTTTCAGCCACGAGGTTTCCCTGGGCATCAATCGGAACGCTGACGATTCCCGGGGGCTCCGGGAAAGGTACAGCATCATCATATCCGGGAAGGCGTGTGGCGCTCTTCATGAACGCCGTCCAGATGGGCAGAGCCGAACTCGCTCCGGCAAGCTTGAGCTCCTGGTCGTTGTCATATCCAACCCAAACCACTGCCAGCAAGTTAGAGGTAAAACCCGCAAACCAGCCGTCGTGAGAAGTTCCCGTCTTCCCTGCCGCCGGCAGAGTGAATCCCCGGCTTCTGGCGCCCGCTCCGGTTCCCTCATTGATGACGCTTTCAAGCATGTTCACCATCAGATAGGTCACGCGCGGGTCGAGTACTTGGCGTGAGACCTGCGGGTCGCGATAAAGCGTCTTACCCGAGCTGTCGTTGACAGCCAAAATCGACCGTGGCTGCTCATAGACGCCGCCGTTGGAGAAAACAGTGTAAGACCCGGCCATCTCCACCGGCGTCGCCACGTACGCTCCAAGCGCAATCGCAGGAGTAGCCTCCAGCCCACTATTGATTCCAGCCGAGATGGCCAGATCCCGAATCTTCCCATAGCCGACCATCTGCGCCAGACGCACAGTCGCCACGTTCAGCGAGTGTGCCAGGGCCTCCCTGACCGTAACCAGGCCGTGATACTCATCCTCATAATTTCTCGGCTCATAAACCTGATCGCCGAACTGGAAGGTGGTCGGTTCATCCATCAGCGTGGTGGCGGGGGTAATCAGCGGTTGCGAACCATCCACTGCGGAGTTGAGAGCCGCAGCATAGACAAAAGGCTTGAAGGATGAGCCGGGCTGGCGCCGCGCCAGGGCATGGTTCAACTGGCTCTCGGCATAGTTGCGCCCTCCCACCAGGGCCCGGATGGCTCCACTGTGGGGATCGAGAACCACTAGTGCCACCTGGGGCTCCTTGGGGCCTTTTTGGCTTGCTTGTTCAACCCTATTCTTGTGCCGGTGCCTCGCCGCAATCCGCCGGTCCACTTCCTCCATGCCTTCGCGAACCGCCTCCGAGGCGGACCGCTGCAGGTCAAGGTCAAGCGTCGTATAGATTCGGTAGCTCTGGGAAAGCAGGTCCTGCTCAGAATAGCGGGACAGGAGCTGATCTTGAATCATGTCAACAAAGTACGGCGCTTGGCTAGCTTCCACATTTTCCCGGGTCACGCCAACCGGAGCCGTACTGGCCTGTGCGGCCTGAGCACCGGTGACGTCTCCGGTCTCGGCCATCTCCTCCAGCACGTGATTCCGGCGTTGAAGGGTACGCTGGGGATGGTTGTAAGGCGAGTAGTAATTCGGTCCCCGAATCATCCCGGCCAGCATCGCAGCTTCCGGCAGAGTGAGGTTTGAAACGGACTTATTGAAATATGCGTTCGCCGCCTCGCCAAATCCGTAAATCGAGAAGCTACCGCGCTGACCCATGTAAATTTCGTTTGAATAGAGCTCAAAGATCCTTTCTTTGGTCAATCGATGTTCCAAAAGGATGGCGATGAAAATCTCCTCAACCTTACGGCGGATCGTGCGGCGCGGGGTCAAGAAGAAATTCCGCGCAAGTTGCATGGTCAGCGTGCTGCCGCCTTCTACCGCCCGTTGCGCCCGCAAATCGGCGATTGCGGCGCCCAAAATCCGGAAGAGATTAACGCCGTGGTGAGTAAAGAAGCGGTGATCCTCAGCCGAAATCACCGCATCAATGAGCACTTTGGGCAAATCCTTGTAGTGGACGAGCCGGCGCTTGGCCCGGCTTCTGCCAAAGAGGGTGGTGATCACTTCAGGTTCTAGCCAGTAATTCTGAAGCGCCGTTCCCTGCGGAAGCGCGACGATCGAAGTGAGGTGGCCGCTGCGGAAATGAAGCGCGGCAGCCGTCTCGTGGATGACAGACCCCTGAAAAAAGGAGACCGGCCCAGGCCGGACCACCAGTTCGTCACCCTTAACTTCGTAGCTGCCGAATTTGGATTCCGCGTTGCCTTCCGAGTAGCCAGCCCTGCGGAGCTTTGACGCGAACTCCTGTGCAGTGGCCCGTTCGCCGAGGCGAACCGGAGTGGGCGCGGCATAGACCAGTGAAGCGTGGTTAAAAACCTCCCCGCTAAGCCTCGCGTCAATCATTCGGGAGAAGTGAACGTAGAAGTAAACAAAAAGGATTGAGCCGGCCAGGACGGTCAGCAGGCCTGCGGCAACCAGGAGCTTCTTCCACCACACCCATCGAGCGATGCGGCTGCGCCGGCTCCTGCCTCTGCCCTTGGAGGGTTTCCGAGTTTCCGATCTCGATGGGGAAGGCACGGACTAGGTAATTTTACTATTTTCAGCCGAGGGCGTGAAGTGCAGGGTCAAGGTGTAGACTCCCAGATCAACATAAACCAAATATTTGATGTCGATCCGAACGGTTCGATTGAGCGAAACCTTGATATCTTTTCGTTCCACGTCAAGCCCTAGCGATTCGGTTTTGGCCAGAACTTCCTTCTGGACAGCCTGAGCGGTCATGGGTGGTGACTGAACAGTAGCCTGAACCGCCAAGTTCCTCAAAAAGTCTTGAAGTTCGTAGTTATCAATATAAACAGGAACAATCTTAATTGCACAAACCACAACGCAGGCAAGAAAGGCCAGGGCGAATAAGCTCCTGGGACCGCCCTTCCCTGAATCGCGCGCTGTATTCATTACGCTTGCAACGCCTCCCGTCAATTCCTTCTTTAACCAGCGAGGCGCTCCTTCAGCGCCTGGGCAAGCTGCGCCAGCTTAACATCCTGAATCTGCTTTGTCGAGCGCTCCACAATCTCGCCCAAACCTTGTTCCAGCTTCCTTTTACCAATGGTCACGCGATAGGGCGCCCCGATCAAGTCTGCATCCTTGAACTTCACTCCCGGCCGTTCGTTCCGGTCATCAAACAGGACGTCCAGCGAGAGCTCGCGCAATTCGTTATACAGTTTCTCCGCTGTCTCCTTGAGCGAGGGATCATCCATATTGGCGGCGGTCAAAATAACTTCAAAGGGAGCGATATTTCTCGGCAGGAACATGCCGTCCTGGTCGTGGTTCTGCTCCACCGCCGCCGTCAGGATGCGCTCCAGGCCGATTCCGTAGGAACCCATCACCAGCGGAACTTCCTTCCCCTGCGGATCCAGCACCGTGGCGTGCATGGCCTGCGAATACCGCTGCCCCAGCTTAAAGACATGGCCCAGCTCCACGGAGACGGTAACCCGCAAAGGCTTTCCGCAGCGGGAACAGGGGTCGCCGGCTTGTACCACTCGAATATCCGCATATTCCGCGGCAAAGTCACGCCCCGGAGTAACATTGCGAAGGTGCGTATCATCGCGATTTGCGCCCGCAATCAAGTTCCGCCGGCCCTCAAGCGCGCGGTCGGCAATGATCCGCGCTCCCTGCAAGCCGACCGGACCCAAGGAACCCAAATGCGCGCCATGCAAGGCCAAAGCTTCCTCAGGCTTGGCCGCGCGGAAGGTTGCAGTCCCCAACGCCGTAGCGAGTTTTGTTTCGCTTAACGCATGATCGCCCCTTAGGAGAAGAACGACAGGTTTGTCATCGGCAATATAGACGAGGGTCTTGATCATCCGGCTGGGCTTCTCGCCGGTGAACTTGACCAGGTCATCAATGGTTTTCTGGCCGGGGGTCGGGAACGGCTCCGGCAAAGATTCGCCGGGAAGATCCTCAACAGGATCAAGGGCTGAGACGGACTTTTCGAGATTGGCCGCGTAGCCGCATTCGCAGACCGCAATCGAATCCTCGCCGGCTTCGGTCGGCACCATGAATTCATGCGATACCGTTCCGCCCATCGCGCCGGAGTAAGCCTCGGCGATCACGTACTTCAAGCCACAGCGGTCGAAGATGCGCCGGTAAGCGTCGTAATGTTTTTGATAGCTTTCATCCAACCCGGCAGCGTCAAGATCAAAGGAATACGAGTCCTTCATCGTGAATTGGCGCAAGCGCAGGAGGCCGGACTTTGGACGGGGTTCGTCCCGGAATTTCTCTTGAATTTGATACCAGATCTGGGGCAGTTGCTTGTATGAACGGAGCTCACTGCGGGCGATATTCGTCATCTCTTCTTCATGGGTCACACCCAGGCACATGTCATGCTGGTTGCGGTCCTTGAACTTGAACATCGTCTCGCCAAAAAGCTCGTAGCGTCCGGACTCTTTCCAGAGTTCGGCGGGATCGAGCGCGGGAAGGTAGAATTCCTGCGCCCCGATGCGATCCATTTCCTCCCTGATGATTTGGGAGATTTTGAGAAATGACCTTTGAGCCAGGAATAAATACGCATATACACCCGCCGACACCTGCCGGATGTACCCTGCACGCAACAACAGCCGATGGCTGGGCGCTTCCGCCTCCGCAGGCACTTCACGAAGGGTCGGGATGAAAACCTTGCTCCAACGCATGCTTTCACCTTTCTGAATAGCCTCAGGCGGGGAGATAAACCTCCTGAGAGAGCCCGCCCGAGCGAGTAATTCGTCATTGTTGGGGAAATTCCTACTGGTTGTCAAGAAACGCTCTGAAGGCAACTATTCCCTTTCCGGGGTTTCCGCGGGGGGGAAGCACTGCCCTCCCGGCCGGCCTCGTCCCTCACTCCCAGGGTCGTGGCGTAAGTACCCATTCTCCGCTGGAGTCATCCGCCTTTGCCTGACTAGAGCCAAACAGCCGAAATCATGGCAAAATAGCCCCAGGATTAGCCGGTCAATTGTGGCAGCAGCGGGCCGCATCGGTCGTCCGGATGCGTCTATGGCACGAGGCCGTTGCGCACGGGAAAGGACAGTGCTGGGTAGCAACGACTTTCCATGAGCCTTACACTTCTATTTGCACTACTCGGCGGGCTGGTCGTTTTGGCCTTTGCGGCCAATCGATTGTTCCGGCTTACCCGGGTGCCGGACGTCATCGTTCTGCTGGCCACCGGCCTGCTGCTCGGACCCACATTCGGTCTGGTACACGCCAGCCAGTTCCAGCCCGTCACTCACGCTTTCGGCACGCTCGCCGTCATCCTGATCTTATTCGAAGGCGGCCTCGGCCTCGATCTTCGCTCCACCTTCCGCCACTTCCCCGGCGGAATCCTGCTCTCATTTTTGGCCTACGTTTTCAGCCTGTTTATCATCGCGCTGGTGATGCGCTGGAGCATGAACCTTCCGTTGGGCCCATCCTTAATTACAGGCGCAGTCCTGGGATGCACCAGCAGTTCGATAACACTGCCCGTGCTCGAACAGATTAGAGCCAGCACTCCGGCCCGGGTCACAATGTTTCTTGACGCCTCGCTGAGCGATACCTTCGCAATTTTGACGGTTGGCATTCTGCTCAACCTTGGCACTCAGGGAGCGCCCGTCGCCATCCGCTTTCTCGGCCAGGCGCTTTTTGTTGTTGTGACTTCCCTGGCCCTTGCAGCGCTTGCTGCTGCTGCATGGTCCTATGTACTGCCCAAGCTTTCGGAGCGTCGGTTTTGGAATGTGCTGACTCTTTCAGCAGTGCTCCTGCTCTACGCCGCGGCTGAACAAATCGGCGTCAGCGGGCTCATTGTGGTTCTTTGCTTTGGTATCTTTTTGTCCAACCTCCGAAGGCTTGACCTTAGAGAACTGGAAGATTTCCTCGACCTCAAACTCGCCGGTGACGAACAACACGAGCAAGTTCTTTCGTTCCACGCGGAGCTGGCCTTCCTGATCCGGACTTTCTTTTTTGTTCTGCTGGGCGTGGTGGTTGAATATAGGCAACTCGTCGGCTACCTGCCGCAAATGCTGGGACTTCTGGGAGCCATCATTCTGGCCCGGGCGCTGGCCGTGCGCGCAAGCAGCTGGACCTGGAAGGGGTTCCAGCCGGGGGAGCATGAGCTGATCTTGTGGATTATGCCGCGCGGGTTGATCACGATTGTCCTCGCTCTGCAAGTCGTACAAGTCCGGGGCGGGCAATTTGCCTTTCTTCCCGCAGTAGCATTTGCCGCCATCCTGATTACCAACCTGATGCTCATTATCGGGAGCATCCGCGCGTCGCAGCTTCCCGCAGCGGTGGGTG
>JBJKQF010000016.1:0-41203 GCA_046705545.1 Terriglobia bacterium | reverse complement strand
TCCCGCCAATCCTAAGCGAATCTACATCGCCATATCCGCCGCGGGCGCCTTCCGCACCGATGACGGCGGCGAAACCTGGAAACCTATCAACCAGGGTCTGAGGTCCCCATACATCCCCGATCCAAATGCCGAAATCGGCCACTGCGTGCACCATATTTCCCTCCACCCTTCGCGTCCCGACAGTCTCTTTATGCAAAAGCACTGGGACGTAATGCGCAGCGACAACGCTGGCGACCATTGGACCGAGGTCAGCGGCGACCTGCCGACGGATTTCGGTTTTGCCATCGACGTTCACGCGCACGAACCGGAAACCATCTATGTGGTTCCCATCAAGAGCGACTCCGAACACTTTCCGCTCAAGGGCAAGCTGCGCGTTTACCGTAGCAAGACGGGGGGCAACGAATGGGAGGCGCTGACCAAGGGCCTGCCGCAGCGCAACTGCTACGTGAACGTCCTGCGCGACGCCATGGCCGTGGATTCGCTCGATTCCTGCGGGATCTACTTTGGCACTACGGGCGGGCAGGTGTATGTCTCCGCGGACGCCGGTAATACCTGGTCCGCGGCGGTGCAGCATCTTCCTCCCGTGCTTTCGGTCGAAGTGCAGACGCTGTCATGATCCGAGTCGTGTTGCCTTTTCATCTGCGGAAACTGGCCCAGGCTGGCGAGGAAGTTACGCTTACAGTTGAAGGCACAGTCACGCTGTGCGCGGTTCTCGACGCTTTGGAAAAGAGGTATCCGGTACTCTGTGGCACCATCCGTGACCACTCGACCGGACAACGACGCCCATTTCTGCGCTTCTTCGCATGCGAAGAGGATCTCTCCCACGAATCTCCGGACGCTCCACTGCCTGCGGCGGTGGCAACGGGTGATGAACCTCTCTTGATCATTGGCGCCATAGCAGGCGGGTAGAAGCCCCCTTGGCTGCGGAAACTCAAGGGATTGTGATTCCGCTCTGCAAACTGCACCAGAAGTTTTCAGTCTAGATTATTTCCAGGTAATTCGCATCAGGCAGACGTTTGACGCAGAGACGCTGCAGAGAGGGTGACTTGGTTAATCCGGGGAAGATAATACTTTGAAGCCTTTCCGGATTGTGAGGGTGCGACTCCCTCCCTCCTCATCCTCCCCGCAACGTTCTGCATGTTGGGCGTGTCAACGAGCCCAGTCTGTCACCAGGTTCAAAATACTGTCAAACAACGTTGGTCGTAGTACGTCCGTTCCACTGTCCTACCGTCCAAGTCCATCAGCCAGGAGCCATTATTCAAATGCCCGGCCGACCCGGCTGCGGTAGACCGCTTCCCTGCCCGCAGGCAGTGCAGAAACCTTCCGAAACAGAGCGTGCAATCCGAGGTGTTAGAATTTTTGCCTAAGACGGCGGGATTGTTTTCTGACGAAAAAAGTGGAGGGGGAGGACGCTGAGGATATTGGTGGGTTTTTTAACCAGAGAGTTTGAATCGGGCTGTGAGGGTGTGATGTCCTCCCCCTCCCCACGTACATTGTTCGTCAGCAGTAACAACAGTCAACACTTTGCAGCAGCGCCGAAAAACTGTCAACGAACGATGGTCCTAGGCCTTTGGTACCATTCCCTTTTCAAGTGGTTAGAGGCTTTCGGCGGCTGCCCGGTGCTCCTTACAGGACCCGAAGAGGAACCCCCTGAGCAAGGACATCAATGCTTCGCGCCCGACTTGGAACTGGATTCGGCCTTCTTAGCTGGGTGGCGGCGGCCTTTGAACGCGGGAAGGATATTCCGCATAGGTTGAGCGAATCCGTTGGCTCCGCGCATGGAATAGTTCAATTCGTTCTGGCACGCGTAAAAGTTATCTTCCATGGTCAAGTAAATTTGGTCATGGTTCCGCAACAGGAAATCAAGGTAGGGCTTGAGCGCCTGCTGCAAAGTCAGCATTTCATTCCATGACTGGTTAAATTCAGCCTCCAGGCTCAATTGGTTGCTGCGCGCGACCGCGTCCGTAAGCTTGTCCAGGGGCGGCAAGACCTCGCTGATCCCTGCGTAGGTCTTGAAACCCAGGTATTCACTATCGACCCGGTGTGAGAACTCGGCCCGGCTCTTCTCCAAAGACGCGAGGTTGCGGTGCAGCATCTGAAGGTTGCTCTGGAAGGAAGCAAGCCCGGTGGAACCCATTTTCAGGCTCTGCGGATGGACCTGCGTCAGCAGGTCTTTAACGCGTGCTTCCGCTTGCCAGATTTTGATCAGCAGTTGGCGGGTTTGGGCCGGCTCCATGTACCCGGGCTGATTTGCCATGGAATGCGGAGGAGTCTGAAGTTGGTCGGGGATCTTTACCTGTTCGACTTCCAGCCCGCTGGAAGACGGAGTGGCGGCCGCGGGCTTGGCGGCCTGCTCTCCGGCAGCGTGCTGCGAGGTTTGTGCCAGGGTCTGCCAAGGCGCCAGCATCATCACGACCATAAACACCATAAGGGATCGCATAGCAACTCCTGAGTAAAGTCCTTCGGATTCCAAAGCATCAGCATGGCAGGAGTGAGCGGACTTCGTCCATAGTTTTTTACCTGCCGGAATCGAGGTCTAAGAGGAACAACCTGCGCGTTAGTTGGGAGCGCGCCCAGCGCAGGCTGGTTAAGCTTCCGGGCGCAGGTTGATGTGCCGTTTCCCCATGAGTCAGCGCGTGGCGGGGGGAGGAAGCAGCTTGACCGGCCACTCGACCGCACTGACTTTGCCGTCCGGGTTGCGCCGCAACACCGGGGCAAAAAGGCCCAGCAGCTTGCGATTCCACCACATCCCCGTCTTGCGCCGGGCTTGAGCGTCGGTAAACCAGTATTGCCACAGAACTGCGCGCACTTCGAGCGGAGGCTTGCCGGGAAAAGGATTCAACTTGAAAAGCGAAACCACGCTGGAATCGTTCTGGAGCAGCAGTTCCTCCGTGTGGACAATCCAGGGATTCTGCTGCAACGGACTGAGTGACGCAAACCAGAGGTTCCAATCGAAACGCGGCTGGTAGGGAGCGTAGATTCCGGGAGCTTCGCCCGGGTCTTGAGGTTTGTAGCGAAAAGGGTAGGGCGTCCAATTCTTGCCGTCGCGCGAGCCCTGAAACTCAATCTCATAACGCGCCGTGGTCATCACAGCAAACAGCCCATATTGATTGGCAAAACGGAATGGCTCGAGCGCTTCCACGGGCTGGAGCGGCAAGGGCATCGTTGGGAAGAACATCAGAAGTAGGAGCGCCGTGGTGGCATAGAAAACCCAGGTTAGGCAAAACCCCGAAACCCACATTCCCAGCCGTGAGGGGCGGGGTTCAGAAACTTCTTCCACAGGAGGTTGCGCATGAAGAAATGCAAGCCTAGGGAGCCTCTTCGGCAGGAACGCCTTCAGCCGCCCAACTAGCCCGGCAATCTGGCCATCGTCCAGCAGCAAGAAGCCCAGCGACAAAACAAGATAATTTAGGAAGGCGTAATTCGCTGTCAGAATAATTCCGATCTGAAACGGCGTCAAAATCAAAAAACAGGTAAGGCGCGAACGGCGTGAAAAGAGAAACATCCAGCAAAGTCCCAGCTCAGCGAGAAGGGTGAAAAGCGCCAGCAGCGCCTGGAAGGGATGCGGGAATTGCTGGGCGTACCAGCCGATCCAGGTCGGTAGGGGGCCGTTCTGATAGTACTGATTCATGGCGGTGAAGTGCCGCCACTGCGGGTCGTGGCTAGCCAGCTTGGCCACTCCAGACTCAAAGTAGATCCGAAACCATTCCCACTGGAGCAGGAAGAGGCCGGCCCACGAAGGAGGTGAGGATTTGCCCAGACGCGGCCGTAACCCGGAGGGCGCAAAGAAAAGGGTCAGAAAGCCCGCCGCCAGCAGCATGCCGTCGGATTGATAATCGGCAAAATCACGCGCTGCGGCGATGAAGGAAAGATACGCGATCGTCGCCACAGCCACCGAGCCACGCGGCCAGACGTTCAGAAACAACAGCAGAGAAGCGACCAATCCCGCCCACACCAGGAGGTGCAGCGCGAAGCTCCCGCTCCCGAACCAAAGCACTGTGGGCGCAAACCAGTAACGCTCCAGTCCCATGCGGTTGGCAAGAAGCTCCAGATATTCCTGCGCGGGAAGAATTCCGTGGGGACCGACCAAACCCTCAATCTGGAAATAGAGAGAATAAAATGCCGAGAAGAAAATCAGGCCCAGCGCCCGCAGGAAAATCCAGCGCGGCCAGAGGTGCCCCTCTGGGCCGCGAGGCTCCGAGCCAAAGACGCCGCGAAAAAACTCTTTGAGGTGAGTGTCCATGAAGGGGTTTATTGTACAGTTATAAATCCTCCGATTTCTTCAGGAAAGTTGCTCCCCCGACACATGCTCCAACCAGGGCCTTCGGGTGGGACTGGAGCAGGATTCTGAGTCACACGTTGCGTTGCCGGCCTGCTAGCGAATAAACTCGTGGTCAGAGAAGGGACGGTTTGGCAGGGCGCGAAAACAATTTCCGCCTATGCCGCGCAAGGATACTTTTCAGCGAGAGGAAACTGTGCTTCGAGTAAAAGACTTCCTGGCTTTGCTTTTTATGCTGATACTGACGCTCGCACTGTCTCTGCGTGCTTTCGCGGCGCCGCCAGCCTCCGGCCGCGCTGATTCCGTAATCACGCTTGACGGTGAGTGGGGCTTCGTGACGGACTCTTCCGGCTCCCTCAAAGTGACAGACCTCGCTTCGGCAAAAGACGTCCGATGGCTCGGGGTACCTGGCTCTTGGCAGTCACAGTTTGCAGACCTACGGGACTACGCAGGCGTGGCATGGTACTGGCGCACGCTGCAACTGGACGCTCTTCAGCCGGGTCAGGTTGCTCTCCTGCGGTTTGGCGCCGTCGATTACCAAGCCAGCGTGTTTGTCAACGGACACCTTGCAGGCTCTCACGAAGGCGGCTATTTGCCTTTCGAATTTGACGTGACTTCCCTTCTCCACGACGGCGACAATCAGATTGCCGTGCGGGTGATCGATCCAGGGGCAAAACCCAGCCAAGTGGAAGACATCCGGTACGCGGAGATTCCTCACGGAAAGCAGAACTGGTACGTTCAAACCGGCGGGATATGGCAGCCTGTAGAACTTGAGATTCGACCCCAAGTACACTTGGGCGCCATCCACGTGACGGCAACCGCGGGGGGAAGGTTCAACCTCAGCGTGCATCTTGTGAATTCGCCGCCCGCGGGCGTCTCCCCCGGAATGCTCACGGTTGAAGCAAAGATGCTAGGGCCTGACGGGAAGCTAACATGGCAGGGAAAGCAGGAAACGGACCCGAATCAAGGGGTCTTATTCTTTTCAGGAAGCCTTGAGGATGCCAAACTCTGGAGCCCGGCTGATCCTGCGCTCTATACGATGGAGGTCCAAGTCAGTAATGGAGATGCCAGCTCCTGCCGCTTTGGATTCCGCACCTTTGAGACGCACGGCGGCAAGTTCTACTTAAACGGAAAGGTCATTTATCTGCGCGGCGCGCTGGACCAAGCCTTCTACCCACAAACAATTTACACGCCACCGTCGCTCGGTTACCTGGTCAAGGAGATGCGCCAGGCCAAAGCGCTGGGCCTGAACCTCCTGCGTTGCCACATTAAAGTCCCGGACCCACGATACCTGGAAGCCGCGGATGAGACGGGCATGCTGGTCTGGTATGAGATTCCCAACTGGGACAAACTGACTGCGGATTCCGGGCGCCGGGCGCTGACGACTTTGCGCGGAATGGTAGAACGCGACTGGAATCACCCTTCAATTGTCATCGTCAGCCTCGTGAACGAGAGCTGGGGAGTTAATTTGAAGCAAGCCGGTGAGCGTGGCTGGCTGAAGGGCGCGTATCAGAAAGCAAAGGCGCTGGTTCCCGGCTGGCTGGTGGATGACAATAGCGCCTGCTGTCAGAACTTCCACCTCGCGACGGACCTCGCGGACTATCACCAATACGATGCCATTCCCGACCACGCTGCTGACTTTGACCGAGTGGTGGGCGACTTCGCTGCGCGCCCTGGCTGGCTCTTTAGCCCCCACGGCGACGCAACCCCCAAAGGCGATGAGCCTCTGGTGCTTTCGGAATTCGGCAATTGGGGTCTCCCCTTCGCACCCCAAGACAGACCCTGGTGGTTCGCAAGGGATTTCCGGGGCAACCGGCTTACGCTTCCAGCAGAAGTGGAGAACCGGTTCGAACAATACCAATACAACACGCTCTTCCCGAATCTTCACGCCTTGGAAGCGGCTACCCAACAACAGGAATTCCATTCTTTGCGGTACGAGATTGCATCCGTGCGATCTCACGCGCCCATCCAGGGCTACGTCATCACAGAATTGACGGACGTCATGTGGGAGTCGAATGGCCTGATGGACATGTGGCGGCAGCCGAAGAATTTTGCCGGTCAGCTTGCGGCCATCCAGCAGGACGACGCTGTGCTGGTCCGAGCCTCAAAACACAACTTTTTTTCCGGCTCCCAGGCTGAAGCGGATGTTTATTTTTCCCATTACAGCCAGCAGGTCCTGAGAGGCGCCCTTGTGGAATGGAAAGTGGAGGGGACTGCCATCTCAGGGAGTTTCACTCTCCCGGATGTCCCGGTGGGCACAGCCGCCAAGGCCGGAACCATCCGCTTCACCGTTCCGCAGGAGTCCTCCCCGTCGCAGAGAATCCTGGACGTTCAGGTTACCGCCGGGAAAAAGATTGCGCAAAATTCTTTGAACCTCTACTTCTATCCGCATGAGATGCCCCACCTTCCACCCGTCATCAACTTCTACGATCCGTCGGGAGGCTTGAGGCGTCTCGAAAGAGAAATGCGGGCGCGCGACTACTTTATGGGCAGCGGTGCAAACATGCACCCCGTTATGATCACTTCCGTGTTTGATAACACCGTCCAGAAAGCCCTTGCGTCCGGAGGTGTCGCGATCCTGCTGGCTGGCAGCGCACAGACGCTCTCCCCGAGCGTTGAGGTGGTGCCACGCAAGGGAGACTTGTCAGGAGACTGGATTTCCAATTTTGCGTGGGTGCGCAAAGATCAGCAGCCTTTCAAGCCTGTCGGCTTTAATACGCTGCTGGGCTTTGAATCGGAGGCAGTGACGCCGGATGCTGTGGTGAGCGGCATTCCCGGCAAAGACTTTACTAACGTTCTGGCGGGAGAGTTCTATGGATGGATCCGCTCTAACGTAGGAACTGTGGTGCAGGCGCGCTACGGCAAGGGAAAGCTCCTAATCTGCACCTTCGCGCTCGAAACAACTTACGGAACCGATCCTTACGCCACCCTCCTGCTCGACTCTCTGGTCGATTACGCGGCCTCCGGCTTCACGCCCACGCTCGACCTGACACCGAAAACCCACTAGAAACCGCCAGAGTCTCCCAGCAGGCCGCGAGGATGCGGCGCCTGGAGCCTGGCGGTGGAAATTTTCCGCGCCGCGCGAGGGCCAGTATGGCACTCCGCAAATTCCACCTTCCGCGTCAACAACTGCTGGTAGATAACCCGGTCCCTCAAGACCCCTTTGACGTAAGCCCGGGTCTCCGCAAAAGGAATGGACTCCACAAAATCCTCCGGGTCTTTCAACGACTGCGCGCTGAGCCATTGAGAAACCCGCGACGGTCCCGCGTTGTAAGCCGCCAGGGCTTCCGCCACGTTTCCATCAAACCGTTTGATGAGCTCGCGCAAATAAGCGCAGCCAAAACGCAAATTGTAGGCAGGATCATAAAGCCGCCGCGCAGCGATGCGTTGGTAATGTTTGGAACGCGTAACCGTGGGCGGAAGAATCTGCATGAGCCCACGGGCATTGGAAGGCGAAGTGGCTTTGGGATTGAAGGCAGATTCCTGCCGGATGAGCGCCATCACCAGATAAGGATTCAGATGGTTCAAGGCGGCGTGGCGCCGAACTTGCCGGGTGAAATCGAGGGGATAGAGCAGGTCCCAAAATTCCCGCGGTAGATCGGAAAACTGCTGGGCCGAGTAATCGGGCACGATCCTCTTTACGCTATGCAGTGCACGATCGTACTGCTTCTGCTCCGCCGCGAACCGGCCCAAGGCGAGGCGCAGGGCGGCCGACGAGGGATCACGTGAGAGCCGCGCCCTCAGGTTCTGCTCGGCGAGGGTATCCAGGTGCAGCGCTTTGAGGGTTTCAAACGACCGTAAAGACTCCGAGGGCTTTCCCAGGTCGCAGGGCTGAAAAGATAGTGGGTCCGCAGGCGGAATCTTGGAAGACAGTTCTGCCACAGAAAAACCCGGCTGCGCCGATGCACCCGCAGACTTTTCGCGGGCCAAAACCTTCAACCGGCTGTCGGCCTGAAGCGCGTAATAGCCGTGAACGTAACGTTGGACAAGCAGCGCATAGAGCTCCCGGGAAGCGGCCGGGTCATTCCTTTCTTCCAGACGTCCCAGATAATAGAGGGCCGCGGGAACGTGCCCTGACTTTGGATAGTGGTTGATATGCTCGAGAAACAGTTTTTGCGCTTGCGCGGGGTCCCCACCCAGATAGGCGATCCAGGCCAGCCGCCAGCTTGCCATGCGCCCCTGGGATGTTTCGGGGAACATGAGCGCCAGAGTGCGGTAATACGAACCCGCCAAGTTCCTTTCCCCCTTGCGCATCAAGTAATTCGCCAGGGTGTAAAGCGCCTCAGCATGCCACCAAGACTTAAGGTGGCTGGTGCCGAGTTCGTTGACAGCCTGGGCGGCGGCGGTATCGTTTCCGGCATGGACGTACGCGCGAACCAGGATAGCCAGCCTCTGCGCGTCGAGCTCTGGCGTCGGAGGGGCGCTGCGCACCAGGGTTTCGATGGCCTCCTGAGCACGGTCCAGACGAATCAGGCACTGTGCGCGGCCCAGGTTCCAGCGCCACGCCCAAGAGCTGTTTTGACGCTCGGCCAGCAGACTTTCATACCCTTTGAGGGCCTCCGCATTGTGGTGGATTCTGTAAAGCTTCTCCACCCGCGCGGTAGCAATCTCATCGGACACCGGCGGGAATTTCACCCCCAGCCGGAGCCTCAATTTTTCCAGGACTCCCTCCGCCTCCTTGGCCTCTGGAGTGCCTGGATAAGCGTTATAGACGTCCTGGTAAGCTCGCGCCGCAGATTCCAGCTTGCCGGAGTCCACATAGGCTTGCCCCAGCAACAGCGCCAAAGCCGGACGCTGGCGGACCTCCGGCTCGGCTTCAAGCTCCTTTAGAGCCTGCTCAGGCTGGCCGGTTTGCAAATATGCCCAAACCAGCAAATCGAGCGCATCGTAACGGACCGGGCTCTGCGGAAAGTGCCTGGAGAAATCCTTCAGCAAGCTCGCCACGCCCCCCGGCTGCCCGTTCTTGTAAGCCGTGGAGGCCCGATAATAGAGGACCAGGTCCGTAAAGGGAAAATCGGGACTTGAGGCTCCGCTCAAATCGCTCTCTGCCGCGTCATAGTCCCCCGCTTGGTATTCCCGGTAACCGAGCACAAAATACGCCATCGCGCGCTCCTGGGGCGACCGGCGGGATCGCGCGTAGCGGCGCAACTCCGACCAGGAACGGGAATCCTTGGCGCGCGCGGCCAACCGCGTTAAGCTCAATGGCAGTTCCACGCGTGCAGACGGCAGCGCAGCAGGCCCTCGCATAGCAGGTGCCAGCAGAACGCTCGCAAGCAAGATAGAAATGAATCTCACGCTGAAGGGCCTGGATAATCGGAACCGACGAGCACGGGATCTTCTTCAGCCAGAGCCCTCACCGGTTCGATGTGGAAGTTATCAACTTGCTCAACCGCGCTCGTGCCAAAGCGCTTCTGGTGCACTTGGCGGCTGCGATCGACATCTTTTAGGAGCTGATAAAGGTCCCTGATCTTACGCCCCTTTATAACCCGTGTCTTCCTGCATAGCTCGATATCTAAAGCCAACAGCCACGCGGGCCGCATGGCGTCGCGCAAAGGTTCAAGCGTGACACTCGACGGTGGGTTTCCACCCGGCAAGAATGCACGACATTCGCTCTCCTCCACGCGCTTACCTTATGTTACAAGCGAAGCCGCCCATGTCAACCGCCATCTCAGGAAGGAGGGGCAGGAAACGAAAAAATACTTGGCTCACGGGAAAGAGGAGCGAATCCCTGAGCATAGAGGAGCTCGCATTGACGACGAGGGTGGTTACCAGCGCTTCACGCGCTCAAGGATTTTCGGTTGGACTTTCTCATCCGCGGCAATGCAAAGGTAGAGGCCGTCCGGTTTCATCGCCTCGATAAACGGCTCCAGTTCATCCAATTGGAGGTCCACGACGACGCCTTTGCCGGCGTCCTGGATCTTCTCGATCACGTGCAGCCATTGCAGAATGGGCAAATCATCCCCCACGCCCTGCACCCATTGAATGGCCTGAATCTGCGGGAGGGTCAGGATTCGGTCAAGATGCCTCAGCACCCCCACCCCATCCACGTGAAAGATGTTATGTGTGGTGTGCCGGACTTCATTTTGGAGGGTCGGAAAGTAAAATTCGCAGAAGGATTCCGGAGAGATGAGCGTGCTGAAGTCGCAGCTTGGGATGTGCATCTTGCCGCGCGAAGGAATGCCCATCCAGGTAACAGAAAGCTGGCCGTGCGCCTTGAGAATTCCGTCGTAATAGTCGAACAAAGGCAGAAAGTGCTCATTGGCCACGCACATCATTTCATGGACTTTTTCCGGATGGTCCACAATATCGAGGCAAAGTTGCTCCGGGCCTCGCCAATCCATGACGCAATCCAGGCTCCCATGCAGGTCCGTGTACCCAACCATGAATTTGCCGGAGCACCTTTCGAGAGCAACCTCCGTTAGCTTTTCAATTCCTTTAAAATATTCATTTTCTCGGCTGAACTTCAGGCGGCCGATGTCATCCCAGTCACGAACTCCATGGCGAATCCAGGAGGTGACCTCTCCAAAATCGAGCTCCGCTCCGTGGAACGCCGCATAGACATTGGGACCAAGGTTGGGCCAAAAAACCGGAAATGTCTCGCCATAGAACCTGCGGCCGTGAATACTCTCCAGGAAGAAGTCCACCTGAAACTCTGCATCGAACCAACGGGCCTTCAGGTCCGGCCAAACGCGCCCCGCCAGCATGTGCGAGGCCGCAAAGTCGGCGTTGTGCTCGGAAAAGCGTACCGGAGGCCGGTCCAGCTTCTCGTGCCTGAACCATGCCTCCACACGCTCAAGTGATTCCTCAAAGTCGGGTTTGCCTTCTAGTTCCAAGGTGGGCTCCTGGGTCTCGCAGTCACTCAATCCGGGGAAAATCTGCCAGCGCTGCGCATCGCGCGCCGGTGAACAAAATTCAGGTTGCCGTGCTGGATTCTGGCATTGGCGCCTCAAGGATGTCAAGCAGCCCGCCCCCCAAGGCAATTCATTGACACTACTGGAGAACCAAGGGTAGAATGAAGTGTTTCTGTCAACGACGAAGAGGTGTGTGTATGTATGCAATTTTCCGCACGGGTGGGAAGCAGTACCGAGTCTCCCCGGGTGATGTGATTCAAGTCGAAAGACTTCCGGGTGAGCCCGGAGCTGGGGTGGAATTCAACCACGTTTTCGCCGTGCGCAAGAAGGACTTGGTGGTAGGCGCGCCGCTGGTGGAAAACGCCAAGGTGAAGGCAACCATCCTTGCCAATGACCGCGCCCCAAAAGTGCGCGTGCTCAAGTACAAACGCAAGAAGCAGTATCGCAAAACCACCGGCCACCGGCAGGCGTTCAGCAAAGTTATGATTAATGAAATCGTCGCCCCTTAGTCCGGAAGGTCTTAACCCAAACAATCGAACGAGGATGATATGGCACACAAGAAAGGTTTAGGAAGCTCCCGCAACGGCCGGGATTCAAACGCCCAGCGGCTGGGCGTGAAGCGCTTTGACGGCCAGGTGGTCAGCGGAGGCTCCATTCTGGTCCGGCAGCGCGGAACACCGCTGAAGGCCGGGGAGAACGTGGGCGTCGGCAAGGATGACACGCTCTACGCCAAGGTCTCCGGGGTCGTCAAGTTTGAGGACCGGGGCCGTGCCGGCCGCTTTGTCAGCATTCTTGTTCCATCTGCCAATTAAGTTCCAGAGGGCGGCGGGAAATAGCTTGTAAAACTTCCTGCCGCCTTTCGTGTTTCTGGAGGTCCTTTGGGAATCACGGGCGCCCATCTCCTAACGCCAAATCAGGGCTGACGCGAGCGCATCGCAGAGTGTATACTTCGGTTTTCCGGGCATATTTTCATGTTTGTTGACGAAGCCAAAATCCAGGTAGCGGCGGGCGGAGGCGGCAACGGCTGCGTTGCTTTCCGGCGGGAGAAATTCGTCCCCCGCGGAGGGCCCAGCGGGGGTGACGGCGGCGACGGCGGCAGTATCTACCTGGAAAGCTCCGTACACCTCAATACCCTGCTGAAATTCCGCTACAAGAAGGAATTCCGCGCCGGCCGAGGAGGCCACGGCGAGGGCTCCAATCGCCACGGGAAAAACGGCGCGGACATGGTAATCTCCGTCCCCATCGGCACCCAGGTGATGGACCAGGAGAGCGGTGAAAATCTCTTCGACTTTGACGCGCCCGGCCTGAAATTTCTGGCTGTTCAGGGTGGGCGCGGCGGCCGCGGCAACGCGCGCTTTGCCACCTCCACCAATCAGGCTCCGCGGAAGGCCGAACCCGGCAAGCCCGGCGAGGAAGCCATACTGAAGCTGGAGCTCAAGCTGCTGGCGGACGTCGGTCTGGTAGGTTTCCCCAACGTCGGCAAGTCCACGCTGGTCTCGCGGCTGAGCGCCGCACGGCCGCACATTGCTGATTACCCCTTCACGACGCTCGAACCTTCTCTCGGCGTGGTGGGCGTGGATGAAGAAAGCTCATTTGTAATGGCCGATATTCCGGGCCTTATCGAGGGCGCCCATCAAGGACGAGGTCTGGGCGACCGCTTCCTCAAGCATGTTGAACGCACGCGCCTGCTGCTGCACATGATCGACGTGGCCGAATACTCCGGGCGCGATCCCGTGGAAGACTTTTCCGTCATTCAAAGGGAACTGGAGAGCTTTAGTCCGATAATCGCCAAGAAGCCCATGCTGGTGGTAGCTTCAAGAGTAGATGCGGTGGGCGATGGATTTCGCCTGTTCGCCTTGCGGGAATTTTGCCGCGAGCAAGGAGCGCCCCTTTATGAGATCTCTTCCGTCACGGGCGAGGGGCTGGAAGATCTGAAGCGCGCCGCCTGGGACCAGCTACAGCGGACTCCGCGGCCCGGCATTTCCCTGGAGACGGACACAGAACCATTACCCAGCGGGCAACAGGATTGACGACGGCGTGAAAATTGCCATTTTCGGTGGAACCTTCGATCCGATTCACACCGGCCACCTGCGGGCGGCCAAGGCGGCGGCCCGCAAGTATCACCTGGACAAGGTTTTGTTTGTTCCTACGGGTTGCCCGCCACATAAGATTGCCGATGGCCTGACGGATTTTCACCATCGCTTTGCCATGGTGGCTTTGGCTTGTGCAGGGCAGGCACACTTGGTTCCCGCGGCGCTCGAAGCCCCTGACTCAAATCGCAGCCCGCACTATTCCATCGACACGGTTCGCCGGCTGCTGCGACGTCTGGGGCCTCGTGACGAACTCTATTTCCTGATCGGCATGGATGCATTCCTCGATCTTCCGCATTGGAAGCAATTTCGCCGCCTGCTGGATTTGGTCAACTTCATCGTGGTATCGCGGCCAGGGTTTGATAGCCGTGACATTCAGAAAGTCATTCCTGCGGAACTTCTGGGCTCTCCCCGCCGACGCGCCGTGCGAGACCGCTTGTGCCTGCGTAAGACCACGATGAATATTTTGCGCGGCGTTGAGGTGCCGCTGGCCTCAAGCGACATCCGAGATTGCATCCGGCGGAAGCTTAGTATCGCCGGAGGCGTGCCACCTCTGGTGGAACAATATATACTGAAGGAAGGACTCTATAGTTCAGCTCAGCAATGGCGTGGAGGACAATGAAGGGCCCTTTGCGTGAGGCAGTCCGTGCCGCCCAGGAACACAAGGCCGTGAATCTGGAGTTGCTCGACGTTGCCAATATCTGCTCATTTACGGATCATTTCTTGATTTGCACGGGAACATCGACGCGCCACACGCGCGCTTTGTCGGACTCGATTTTCGAACACCTGAAAAAGAAGTCCGGGATGAGCCCGACACATCTGGAGGGATACACTCAGGCGGAGTGGATTCTGATGGATTATCTGGATTTCGTGGTCCACATCTTTTCCGAGCGCGCGCGCGGCTTCTACGATCTTGAGCGGCTCTGGAAAACCGCGCCGCGAATTCCCCTCCCCAAGACCTAGAGAGCGCGTTCCGGGGCGGTGGAGTGTTGCGGGGCGCGAAATAGGATTTTTCGTATGCGCATTCGCGTACTTTGGGAAGGCAAAACGAAGCAGCCACATTTGCGCGCCCTGGTGGAAGACTACGCCGCGCGCATCGCCAAATTCGGAGATTTTGCGATCGAGAAGATTCCAGAAGCCAAGCGGCGAGGAAAGACAAACCCCCAAAAGCTTTCGGCCGCCGAAACCCGGATGCTTGAAAAACTCCGGGAAAGCACCAAGATTCTTCTGGATCCAGAGGGGCAGGCTTGGACGTCGCAGGAGCTGGCCCTGTGGATGGGCGAGCAAGGCGTACGCGGGGTGCGCGAGTTAGCATTCCTGGTGGGCGGGCCGGACGGCTTCTCTGCGGCGTTCCGGGAGAAAGCAGACGTAAAGCTCTCCCTCTCGCGCCTGACCCTGACGCACGACTGGGCGCGCGCGCTTCTATTGGAGCAGATCTACCGTGGATTCACCATCTTGCGGGGATTTCCCTACGCGCGCTGACGCGGGGAAAGGAAAGCGCTTTTGCCTGAAATCAAAAAAGGCCTGATCATTGTCTTCAGCGGTCCCGGCAAGGGCAAGACGACCGCGGCGCTGGGCACCGCTTTCCGCGCCGTCGGGCAGGGACTGCGGGTATTGATGGTACAATTCATCAAAGGGTCCTGGCACTATGGCGAATTGGACGCCTGCCGAAAGCTGGGTGAAGAGAGCATTCAGATCATCCCCATGGGCAGAGGATTCGTTAAAGTCGGAGCGGAAAAGCCGGACCCCGAAGATGTCCGCATGGTCGAGGAAGCTTGGCAGTACGCGCACCGCGCGATTCTGGGCGGCGAGTACGACATGGTCATCCTGGACGAGATCAACTATGCGATCAGCTACAAGATGCTCGATCCGGCAAAAGTGGTGGAGGTTTTGAACCAGAAACCGGAAATGGTTCACGTCATTTTGACCGGCCGCAACGCGCACCCTTCCATCGTGGAGTGCGCCGACTTAGTCACGGAGATGCGGGAGGTCAAACATCCGTATCAGAAAGGGATCCTCGCCCAGCGCGGCATCGAGTACTGAGCCAGCCGCTTCCGGCAGAACGGCCGTCGATTCGGCGAGGAAGGAACGATTCATCACGATGACTTGGTTTCGGAAAGAGAAAAAGCCGCTCGAAACAGGACCGACGGACAAACGCGTCCAGACGGAAGGTCTGTGGACCAAGTGTACGGCTTGCAAGAGAATCCTCTGGAAAAAAGACCTGGAGCAAAACTTCCTCTGCTGTCCCAAGTGCCATCATCACTTTAAGATGAATTCCCAAACGCGGCTGGAAATGCTGTTTGACGAGGGCAAGTACACCGAGCACGACGCCGGCATGACCTCGCCGGATCCCTTGGAATTCGCGGACCGGAAAGCCTACAAGCTCCGCTTGGCGGACGCCGAGAAAAGCACCGGGATGAAGGACGCCGTGCGGGTGGGCGAAGGAACCATTGAAGGGAAACCTCTGATCATCTGCGCCATGGAATTCCAATTTATCGGCGGAAGCATGGGCGCAGTGGTAGGAGAAAAGATCGCTCGTGCCATTGACCGCTCCATGGATAAGAAACTGCCCATCGTGATTATCTCCTGCTCAGGAGGGGCGCGCATGATGGAAGGCACCATCAGCCTGATGCAACTCGCCAAGATCAGCGCGTCACTGGCGCGCCTGGATGACGTGCGGAAGCCCTACATTTCCGTGTTAACGAATCCCACGACAGGCGGCACTTCCGCCAGCTTTGCCATGCTCGGCGATCTCAACGTCGCGGAGCCGGGCGCGCTGATCGGATTTGCCGGGCCGCGCGTCATTGAACAGACCATTCGCCAGAAATTGCCCGAGGGTTTTCAGACCGCAGAATTCCTGCTGGAGCACGGCATGCTGGACGCCATCGTGCCGAGGCCTGAGATGAAGGCTTATCTCGCCAAAACACTGGACCTGATGGGCGCCTGGAGATCCTAAGAAATTCCCAAATGAGTGATCCCATTCCATCCCAAACGCTGATCCCTTACGCCGATTGCCTGAGGATTCTTTGGGACCACGGGCACGAACTGCACGGCAGAAAATTCGATCTGGAGCAAATCCGGGCGGTTCTCGCCGCGCTGGAGCATCCCGAACGGCGCTATCCCACCGCCATCATCGCGGGAACCAACGGCAAAGGCTCAACTTCGGCAATGCTGGCCTCCATTCTAGAGCACGCCGGCTACAGGACGGGCCTCTATACGTCCCCCCATTTTGTGCGTGTCAACGAGCGCATCCGGGTCAGCAATGAAGAGATTTCTGACGACGATTTCGCGGCGGCCTTCAGCGAAGTACATCGCAGGGTGGATGAGCTGGTCGCCTCGGGAGCTCTTCCCCACCAGCCCAGTTTCTTCGAGTACCTGACGGCGACGGCGTTCCTGCACTTTGCCCGTGCCAAGGTTGATTTTGCCGTTCTCGAAGTCGGTATGGGCGGCCGCCTGGACGCCACTAACATCACAGACGCTTCGGTCGCGGTAATCACCAACGTGGATATTGACCACCAGGAATATCTCGGCACTACCCATCGCATGATCGCCGCAGAGAAAGCGGGCGTCATCAAGCCGGGGAGGGCTGTGGTCTCCGGTTGCGAGCATCCCGTGGTACAAGAAGTGATCCGCGAGCGATGCCGGGTGACGGACGCTGAGCTGATTGAGACACACGGCTTGGCAGGCGCTTCAGGAATTTTCTCTTTGGATGGGCGCTGCAGCTTTGACATAGCCTTAGGCGACTGGAAGATTCCCGGCATCACTCTACCCATAGCCGGAACTTTCCAGGTAAAGAACGCGGTCACCGCGGCAGCCGCCGCCCGGCGGTTGGCGCAGGCGGGCTTTGCGATTTCAGCTGCTGCCGTTCGCCAGGGATTAGAATCCACCGCGTGGCCGGGGCGTCTTGAATCCATTCTCAGCCACCCTCTGGTCCTGATGGACGGCGCGCACAATCCGGCGGCGGCGCGCGAAGTCGCAGCCTATATCCGGCAAAACTTTGCCGGGCGAGCAGTGCGCTTGGTCTATGCCACCATGCGGGATAAGGACATCGCCGAAATGAGCAGCATCCTCTTCCCGTTGGCGGAAACCGTTTACCTGACTCGTCCGCAGATGGAGCGCGCGGCGCCTCCCGAGAGCATCCTGGCCGCAGCCCGCCTGCGGCCTCCGCAAACCATCGTGGAGGCCAGTCCCGTGCGGGCTTTGGAGCTAGCCATCGAACAAAGCTCGCCGGATGACGTAATCCTGGCAACAGGGTCGCTGTTCCTGGTAGGGGCCATCAAGAAAGCCGTCCTGGAGGGACGGTTCGTACCGGGGAAACAGGTTCCCCCGGAAGTGCTTTCGGAGACCTGCTGATTTCATGACAGACTCTTCGCCGATGATGCCCGCCAAGCAAACGTCCAGCGGCGCGCGGATAGGCAACTTCTTCAGCTACCTGCGTTCTCTCTTCTTCACCGACCTTCTGATTTATATCTACACGGTGGCCTGCGGGACATTCTCGTTCCTGGGATCTTTTTTTGACGCTCAAGGGCGCTGGCAGCATGGTTGCGCGCGGCTATGGTCCTGGCTGATCCTGAAAACCAGCCGTATTCACGTACGAGCGGAAGGCATTGAAAACATTGATCCCGAGCAGACCGTCATCTTCTGCTCAAATCACCCAAGCGCCATGGACATTCCCATCCTGTTTGTCCACCTGCCCGTCCAGTTTCGTTTTCTCGCCAAGCGCTCGCTTTTCCGGCTGCCATTTCTCGGCTGGCATCTGCGGCGCTCCGGCCACATTCCCGTGGACCGCGGACGGCCTCGGGAAGCATTGAAGGGCTTCGATCAGGCCGCCAAACGAATCAAGGAAGGGCGCTCGGTGGTCATGTTCCCCGAAGGACGGAGGAGCCGCACGCCCGCCATGCTGCCCTTTAAGAGCGGCAGTTTTTATCTGGCGATCCTCTCCGGCGTGCCAGTTGTGCCCATCACATTGAACGGATCGCGAGACGTTCTGAAACCGGATTCCTACCACATCCGGGGCGGATTGGTGGAACTGATCGTCCATCCGGCGGTCCCCACGCAAGGCTTGAACATCCACGATGCGGAAAAGCTCTCCGCGCGTGTGCGGCAGCAAATCCTTTCGCGCTTTCGTCCCTCAAAAGATTAGGGTCGATTTCACGAGGGCCAACCGTGGGGGCAGCATCCATCATCCATAACAAATGCGGAGGGTGTTTCGATTGGCAAGAAATGGCAACCGGCTTCCGGCGATTGTAGTTCTAACCTGCTGCTTGTGTGTGGCCGGCCTCCAAGGCCCCGGAAAGGCATTTGGCGCGCCGCAAAACGTCCCATCGGCGCCAGCCGCCCCAGCGCTGCCTTCGCGCATCACCCCGCAAGCGCAGAAACTCATCGACACAACTGTCCAGGCGCTCGGAGGGCAGTCCTTCCTTCAATACAAGTCGATCACCTCCGCCGGGCAGGTCTTCGCAATCTCGCAGGGCCAAACAGCCGGATCCTTTCCCTTCAAGAGCACCTACGTGCCTCCCGACAAGCGGCGCTTCAGTTACGGTAAGGGAAAGCCTGTCATTCTGATCAACAACGGCAGCCAAGCATGGGAGCTGGACCGCCTGGGCCGCACACATCAGAATCCGGAGCAGAAGTGGGGCTGGAAGATCGCCAACCACTACAGCCTGGACAACCTGTTCCGCTATAGAATTCGCGAGTCCGGCGTTTTGATCCTCTCGGGTGGCGTCGATTTTGTCGATAACCAGCCCGTAGAAGTGCTCGACATCATCGACAACCAAAACGTCAAGGTCAAGGTTTACTTGCGCCGCTCTACTCACCTTCCGGTGCGCATCACCTATCGCGTGCTAAATCCCAATAACCACGAATGGGAAGACTATGCGGACGATTACAGCGACTACCAGACCTTCCAGGGAATCACGACCCCCATGCACATCACACGCTTCCGGGACGATGAGCGTATCGGCGACCTTTTTCGCCGCACCGTAACGTACAATCAGCCGGTTCCGGCAAACTATTTCGCCCGGCCCGAGTAGGAAACAGCCCCTTCTGCTATAATGGCTTTTCGGAGGATTTTTGGCACACAAACAGCGAGTGCGGTCTACAACAGTGCTTTGCGTTCGCCGGGACAAACACTTGGCGATGGGCGGAGACGGCCAAGTCACGATGGGTGAGAGTGTTATCAAACACAATGCCCGCAAGATCCGGCGGCTGTATAACGAGAAAGTTCTGGCAGGTTTTGCGGGAAGCACGGCGGATGCGCTGTCGCTCTTTTCCCGTTTTGAGCAAAAACTCGAGGAGTACCACGGCAACCTGAGCCGCTCGGTGGTTGAGCTAGCCAAGGAATGGCGGACCGACCGCGCCCTGCGGCACCAGGAAGCGCTGCACTTGGTGGCCGACCAGAACGCCACTTATCTGGTAAGCGGCAACGGGGACGTCATCGAGCCAGACGACGGCATTGTGGCGATCGGCTCCGGCGGCCCTTACGCCCTGGCGGCTGCGCGCGCGCTGGCCAAGCATACCAAGATGAGCGCCCGGGAAATTGTGCAGGAAGCAATGCAAGTTGCCGGCCAGATTTGCATCTTCACAAATGAACATACGGCGATCGAAGAAATCTAGTCCGCGCCGGAATCCATTACTCTGACATGGTCTTTTATTTGCCTGAAAACATCGAAACCGCAACCGTGCTCGACGAACTGACACCGCGCCAGATCGTGGCCGAACTTGATAAGTACGTGGTCGGCCAGAAAGAAGCCAAGCGCTCGGTCGCTGTTGCCCTGCGTAACCGCATGCGCCGCCAGAAGCTGGCGCCGGAGCTTGCCGAGGAAATTCTTCCTAAAAACATCATCATGATCGGCCCCACGGGCGTGGGCAAGACGGAAATCGCCCGCCGCCTGGCCCGCCTGGCCAACTCGCCCTTCATCAAGGTGGAGGCTTCCCGCTTCACCGAGGTCGGCTACGTCGGCCGCGACGTGGAGTCGATGATTCGCGACCTGGTGGAAATCTCTATTGACATGGTCCGCGAGGAAAAGATTGAAGAGGTGGCGGAAAAAGCCGAGCAGAACGCTGAGGAACGGCTGCTCGATCTATTGCTGCCTCCTCCGCCCCCTGCTCCGGCCGGCACAGAGAAAAAAACGGACGGCAATGGCCAGCCATCCGAGGCGGAACAATTCAAGCGCACTCGGGAAAAGTTGCGCGCCCAACTGCGCGAGGGCAAGCTGGACGAACGTCAGGTGGAAGTGGACACCCGTGAGCGTAATTTCCCGGCCTTTGAAATCGTCTCCTCCCAAGGCATCGAGGAGATGGATATCAACTTCAAGGACATTCTGCCAGGCCTTTTCGGCCAGCGCAGCAAGAAACGCCGCATGCGCGTAGGCGAAGCCATGGAATACCTGATCCAGGAAGAGGAAAACAAGCTGATCGATATGGATCAGGTAACTCGCACCGCAGTGGAGCGCGCCGAGCAATCCGGCATCATCTTTCTCGACGAGATCGACAAGATTGCCGGCCGCGAGCGCGGGCACGGCCCGGAGGTCAGCCGCGAGGGCGTGCAGCGGGACATTCTACCCATTGTGGAAGGCACCACGGTCAACACGCGGTACGGAATGGTCCGTACAGACCACATCCTGTTTGTCGCCGCCGGAGCCTTCCATGTCAGCAAGCCCGCGGATTTAATTCCGGAGCTGCAAGGCCGCTTCCCTATCCGTGTGGAGCTGCATTCCCTGAATGTCGAGGACTTTGTCCGAATTTTAGGTGAGCCCAAGAGCGCCCTTGTCAAGCAATACACCGCCTTGCTTGAAACGGAGGGCATCAAGCTCACCTTCTCCGATGATGCACTCGAGGAAATCGCCCGCTTCGCGGCCACGGTCAACGACCAGGCTGAAAACATCGGCGCACGCCGTCTCCATACGATTATGGAAAAACTATTGGACGAGATCTCGTTCGAGGGGCCGGATCTAAAGAAGAAGCACGTGCGCATCGACGCCGCTTATGTTAAAAAGCAGCTCGCCGAAATCGTGAAGGATCAAGACCTCAGCCGCTACATTCTGTGAACTCTCGATCTCGAACGTCTCACCTTGGCGGCGCCGCGGCGCCGACTCGAATCTGTTCCCGCGGGCAGCGTCCTCAGGGGCGGTTGCGGTCGTCCTCTCTCGTCATCATTTTCCTGCTCATATTGCCCCTGGGATTCTTGGCTGGCTGCGGCGTTGAGTCGCCTCCCCGCCCGCCTCGAATCGAACGCCCCGCCGAAATCAAGGACCTGCGAGCGGAGCAAATTGGCCAAACCCTGCATCTCATTTTCACTTTGCCTGTACTCTCCACCGACGGTGAGCGCTTGACAAAGCCGGTCGGGCTGGAACTTTTCCGCGTTGTCGCACCGCCGGGAGGAACTCCCGCAGTTCCCGCCACCAAAAGGCCCCCCTGGGTTCGGCTGCTGCCGCGCGAGATTGCCGGTTACCTGCGCAAGGGAATCGTGGATTATCCCGCGTCGCTTTCCACTCAAGATTACAAGCAACGGCTGGGCTCCACCTTTTCCTTTTCCGTGGTCGCGCTTACAAGGGGATTCCGGCACCGTGCGCACAAGAGCGCTTTTTCCAACCTCGCCCAAGTCAAACTGGTCGACGCAAGCCAGCCCGTCTCAAACCTCTCCGTTCACACCACGCAGGCAGCGCTTCAATTGAGTTGGAATCCGCCATCTAAGACATTGTCGGGAGCATCCGCCGCGGCTCCTGCGGCCTATCGCGTTTATGCCAGTACCAGCGGCAAGCCGGACTCGTTCCGGCTGCTCGCGGAAACCGAAACAACCCAATTCGCCGACCCCAGCTATCAATTTGGCAAGACCTATTACTTCCAGGTCAGAGTGGTCTCGGTCTCCGGCAACACACGCGCGGAAAGCGAGCCCTCGGCAACCGCAAAGATCACTCCTAAAGATATCTTTCCCCCGGCTGTTCCCCGGCGTCTCACGGCCATTTATACGGCGGGGGCAGTTGACTTGCTGTGGACCGCCAATACGGACGCGGATTTGGCCGGATATAACGTCTATCGAAGCGCTAACGGCGGTGGATCCGTTCGCATTAACACAAAATTATTGCCGACGCCGATCTTCCATGACACGTCGGTTTCGCGCAACGAGAACTACGAATACGCTGTCACCGCTGTGGACCTTTCCGGGAACGAGAGCGGCAAGTCGAAGCCCGTGAAGGTCTCTACCAGCTCGCCTGGCGGTCCGTAGGGTGATGGGGCGCGCGGTTCATCCGCGCAAAAATGATATAATGCCGCAGAAATCCGGGAGCACGATTTCGGACCTATCTTGAAGATACGTTTTTCTGTTTCCGGTCCGAAACGCTCTTGAATAGGCCGTCCCCCAGTGAAGGAATGGTCGCCTCTTACAATTGGCTTAGTGGCAGGCGCCGTGGCGATTCTAGTTGCCGCCAGCGCGCTTGCTTACCGTAGGCTGCGGCGGCGCAAGGACCCGGCGGAGTTGGAACGGCAGCGCCGCCTTTTTCTCACCCGAAGCGGGCGCATCATCATGGGGGAGATGGTTGACGTGGTGGAGGCGAAGGAGTCCGGAGCGCTGATGCTCGTCTACCGCTACGACGTTGCGGGAGTCACCTATGAGGTGTCGCAGGATGTGGCGATGGTAATTGACGCCGGCATTCTGGCTGGCCGGGCGATTGGCGGCATATTGAGCGTCCGGTACGATATGCGGCAACCCAGCAATTCCATTGTAATTTCCGAGGAATGGTCTGGATTACCGAACATCAAACCCGGTACTTCCGGCCTAGTTCTCCCCTCGGGGCAGGCCGGACAAAAATCTTAAAGCGGAGAGGAATGCGTGGCAGTCAAACGACAACCGCGCGCTGGAATGGTTTCCCTATGACCTTGGACGAGAAACTCGAAGAACTCCGCCGGCGGCACGAGCGGGCAATTGCGGGGGGCGGCGAAGAGCGGAGGGCGCGGCAGCACGCGGAAGGCAAGCTCTCTGCGCGCGAGCGCCTGGAACTGCTCTTTGATGAGGGAACCTTCCAGGAAGTAGGCGAGTTCGTCGAGCACAATTGCCGCGATTTCGGTGTCGCCAAGCAGCGCATCCCGGGCGACGGCGTGGTGACGGGCTACGGGCAGATCAACCAGCGTCTGGCGTACGCATTTGCCCAGGACTTTACGGTGTTCGGCGGCTCCCTCAGTGAAGCAAACGCGGGTAAGATTTGCAAGATCATGGATTTGGCGCTCAAGGTCGGAGCTCCCGTGATCGGCCTCAACGATTCCGGCGGAGCGCGCATTCAGGAAGGCGTGGCATCTCTGGCCGGTTACGCGGACATTTTTCTGCGTAACACGCTCGCCTCCGGCGTGGTTCCGCAAATTTCCGCCATCCTGGGCCCCTGCGCGGGTGGAGCGGTCTATTCACCTGCCATTACGGATTTCGTTTTGATGGTAGAAAACTCCAGCTATATGTTTGTCACCGGCCCGGATGTGATCCGCACCGTCATGCACGAAGATGTCACCAAGGAAGATTTGGGTGGTCCGCACACTCACAACGCCACCAGCGGCGTGGCACACTTTGCCACCCGTGACGACCCCGAATGCTTGGCGCTGGTCCGCGAGTTGCTCAGCTTCATGCCTCAGAACAACCGCGAGGATCCTCCTTTTGTCGAAACTGGCGATTCCCCGGAGCGCCGCGACCCCGAGCTTGACCACTTGGTGCCGCCCGAATCCGACCGCCCTTACGATATCAAGGACCTCATCCGGCGGGTGGTGGATGAAGGCTATTTCCTGGAAGTGCACGAAGAGTTCGCCAAGAATATCGTGGTGGGCTTTGCGCGCCTGGGTGGGTGGAGCGTTGGCCTCGTAGCCAATCAGCCCGCCGTGCTGGCCGGCTGTCTCGACATCAACGCCTCCGTCAAGGGCGCACGCTTTGTGCGCTTCTGCGACTCCTTCAACATTCCCATCATCACTTTTGAAGACGTTCCGGGATTTCTGCCCGGCACCCAGCAGGAGTTCGGTGGCATCATCCGCCACGGCGCAAAGTTGCTCTATGCCTTTGCAGAAGCAACGGTTCCCAAAATCACCGTCATCACGCGCAAAGCCTATGGCGGCGCTTATTGCGTGATGTCTTCCAAACAGATCGGCACAGATATCAACTTCGCTTATCCCTCCGCGGAGATCGCCGTGATGGGCCCGGAAGGTGCCGTCAACATCGTTTACCGGCGCGAACTTCAAACCGCCAAGAATCCGGAAAAAGTCCGCCAGGAAAAAGTGGAAGAGTTCCGTGAGCGCTTCGCCAATCCGTACATCGCTGCCGAGCGCGGCTATGTGGATGCTGTGATCGCTCCGCGCGACACCCGGCCTCGGCTTATCCAGGCCCTGCGCATGCTGGAAAACAAGCGCGCCACTCTCCCTCCCAAGAAACACGGGAACATTCCGCTCTGACTTTGCCGCAAACGACCAAACCTCAGCCGTCCTAATCTGGCAGGACATCCCTTCCGAGGGCAGCGAATAGGCATAGATCGACGGGCAAGCGAGTTCCTGGATTATTGCCGGGCCCAAACCCCGAGACGAATCGCGGCTCAGCAGGAATGGCAACAATGTGTATAATCAAGGCTTGCGGTTTTGTGCCGCCCCAGGGGTCCAGAGACAAGATTCTATGTTCAAGAAGATTCTAGTCGCCAATCGCGGTGAGATTGCGGTGCGGGTGATGCGAGCCTGCCGGGAGATGGGCATCCGGAGCGTGGCGGTTTATTCGGAGGCCGACCGCAAGTCGCTGCACGTCCGTTACGCAGATGAAGCGGTGGCCATCGGCCCGGCGCCCTCGACGGAAAGCTACTTGCGTATCGACCGCGTTATCGAGGCCGCCCGAAGCACAGCGGCTGAGGCCGTACATCCCGGTTACGGTTTTCTGGCGGAGAACCCGGCCTTTGCGCGGGCCTGCGCGGAGGCGCGCCTGGTCTTCATCGGGCCCAGCCCCCATGCCATGGAACTGATGGGCTCTAAGGCGGCTTCCCGGCACGCCCTCATCCGGGCCGGCCTGCCCGTGGTCCCCGGCACCGACGCCGTGATTGAAGATATTAAGGAGGTCCGCGGCATCGCCAAAAAGATCGGTTTCCCGGTGATGCTGAAGGCTTCCGCAGGAGGCGGGGGCAAAGGGCTGCGCATGGTCCGCTCTGCTGCGGAGCTGGACGCCGCGTATCGCGAGGCTCGATCAGAGGCTCAGAACGCTTTTAACGATGCTTCCGTCTACCTTGAAAAATACTTGGAGCGCCCGCGCCATGTTGAGATTCAACTCCTGGGCGATGAACACGGCCGGCTGATCTACTTGGGAGAAAGGGAGTGCTCGCTCCAGCGCCGCCACCAGAAGGTCCTGGAAGAAAGCCCTTCCCCGCTGCTGGATGAGGATTTACGGCAGCGCATGGGAGAGACCGCGGTGCGCATCGGCAAGCTGGCCGGTTATACGAACGCGGGCACCGTTGAATTTCTGGTCGATCGGGACCGCAACTTCTACTTTTTGGAAATGAACACCCGGCTCCAGGTTGAGCATCCGGTCACGGAATTGGTGGCGGGCATTGACCTGGTAAAGGAGCAGATCAAGATTGCGGCGGGCGAGCGGCTTCGGTGGCTCCAGGAAGATGTGAAGCTACGCGGCGCGGCGATCGAGTGCCGGATCTATGCTGAAGACCCAGCGAGGGGCTTTTTCCCATCTCCGGGATTAATCACCCGGCTGGCTATTCCTTCCGGGCCCGGCGTTCGAAACGACAGTGGCGTCTATGAAGGCTGGAGGGTTCCACTCGACTACGATCCCCTGCTCTCCAAGCTGGTAGTTTGGGGCACAGACCGTGAGCAAGCCGTGGCACGCATGCAGCGCGCCTTAAGTGAATATGAAGTGGCAGGAGTCAAAACCAACCTGCAATTCTTTCGGCAGCTCCTCACGCATCCGGAGTTTGCTGCGGGGCAAATCGACACAAGCTTTATCGACAGAATGCTGGCGGAAGGTACGCTCGAAATCCCACCGCCCAAGCTGCTGGAGCGCGTAGCCCTGCTGGCTGCGGCGCTCGAACTCCGCGGACGCCATGCGCACCCCGGCGCGAATGGTAAGGCCTCCGCGCGCACCTCGGCAAGCCGCTGGAAAACGGCCGGTCGCGAACGCCAGTTGAACCACTGGACCGGGTAGGTTTTGTGCTGACACTCGGGCCGTTACATTGCTCGACCAGGAAGTCAAATGAACTTTGATTTCGAACTTCGCAAAGAACCCAAGAGCAGTCGGCATCGTGTCGAGCTGTCTGCCCGCTCCGAAGCTGAAAACAGCGCGGGCCATGAACGCTTCGTAATCGACAAAACGGCCATCGAGGCCGACTGGGCAGAAATTACTCCCGGCGCTTACTCGATCCTAGTGGACGGGCGTTCCTTCGAGGCCCGCGTCATTCCGGCCGCAGGTAACCATTCAGGCCCCAACGGCGGATGGATTGTCACCGTTGCAGAGCACGATTTCTACCTGGAAAACCTCGATCCCCGCAGCCGGCGCTACGGCGGCCAAGCCACACTTCGCGACGGCCCTCAGGAAGTTCGTGCTCCGATGCCCGGGAAAATCGTCCGAATCCTCGTAGCGCCCGGCCAGGAGGTCGCACGCGACGAGGGACTTCTGGTGATCGAGGCCATGAAGATGCAGAACGAGTTGCGGGCGCCTCGGGCCGGCCGCGTCGCGGAGATTCACGTGCAGGAGGGTGCAGGGATCGAGGCAGGTTCACCCCTGCTAAAACTGGAATAAATCGCCCGATCTACTTGACCGATTCCGGGCCGTGCTCGACGATTTGAGCGGCAAGATAGTTCTTGATTTTGGCCCCGTCACGCAGGTACTCAATGTATGCAGCCTTGAGAAGCTGCTCCTTTTCATTCATCAAATTCTGGCGAATGCTGTTTTGCACCTTCGGATCGGACAACTTGCCCTGCCCAGCGGGCTCAATGCCAAGAAGCTTGATGATGTGGTAGGAATCTCCCGTTCGAATGATGCCTGAAATCTGACCCACCTGCAGTGACTTCACCACTTTCTTGAGAGTGGGATTTGAGGCAAGCCCGGAAGCGGGGATAAAGCCCATGTCCCCTCCCGTGGAAGCTGTGGTAGGGTCTTCGGAGTATTCCTGCGCAACGGTGGAGAAATCCAGGCCGGAGCGCAATTGCGCATAGAGGGCTTGAATCTTACGCTGGGCAGCCAGCGGGGTCTTGGCGTCATCGTTTTTCAGGTTCCGCACGTCGCCGTCTGCGTGGGACGTCACTTCAATCTGGGCCAAGTGATATTCGGTCTCCGGAACGTTGAAGGACCCCTGGTTCTGGTGATAATAGGCCGCGATTTCAGCATCGCTCACGGTGATTCTAGAAACGATGTCCTTATCGATCAGCTTGTTAACCATAAGGCTGTTTCGGACCTCGTCTCGAAAATCACTTTCATCCATGCCGCGCTGTTTGAGCCTCTGGATGAATTCCTGCTTCGAGTAAGGACTTTCAATCTGGGCGACTTTCGTGTCCACTTCGGCTTCGGAAACGGTAATGCCCGAATGCGAGGCATGCGCCAGCAGAATCTGGTTGTTGATCAGCTCGTCGAGAATGTTCAGCTCGAGGCTAAGGGTTTCCTCTTTATCGGCAGTTTCCCCGCCCGAACGCGCTCGGCTACGGTAGATTTTGAGCACCTGCGCGCGCAGAATCGGGTGGCCGTCCACTTCAGCCCAGACGGCTCCGTTATGCTGCCCGGAGCGCCTGCACGAGGCAGTCGTGAAAAGCAGCGTCGCCGCGCCAAGCAGGAGAAGAGCCTGCGCCAGAGACCGCGAACGGAATCCCTTCCCGCCGCCGGCAGTTCCGCGCTGCGGCGCTACTTTCCCTTGGGAACCTTGGCGGTAGGCAAAGGGCTGGTTTTCTGGTAGAATCGAAGTTTGCATTTTAGGGTACTCGTCCATTCTAAAGGGAGTTCTTATGGCTCGTGTTTGCGAGATTTGCGGGAAAGGTCCCGCGTACGGAAACCGCGTTAGTCACGCTCACAACATCACCCGGCGCCGCTGGAATCCCAACTTGCGCCGCGTCCACGCGCTGGTCAATGGAGCCCGCAAGACGCTTCGCGTGTGCACCGCCTGCATTCGGTCCGGCAAGGTCACCAAAGCCGCTTAAGCACCTGGGCCGCCCATTAATTGAGCAGGCGGTTAGCGGCCAAACCCCGCTTGCTCCCGGCTCACCGCCTGGCATCATACTTCCGCAATCAATTCGATTTCGACCGAAGCGTCCCGGGGCAGCCGTGCAACTTCAACAGTTGCTCGCGCCGGTGGAGTTTCAGCAAAGAATTTTGCATAGACTTCGTTCATCTTGCCGAAATCATTGAGATCCCGAAGATACACTGTTGTCTTGAGGACCTTGGACAGGCTAGACCCCGCTGCACCAAGCACCGCAGCCAGGTTCTTCAAGACACGCTCCGTCTGGAGTTCGACGCCTCCATCCACCATCTGCCCGCTGGCGGGGTCCAACGGAATTTGCCCGGAGACAAAGAGCAGGTTTCCCGACCGGATCGCCTGCGAATATGGTCCCAGAGCCTTTGGCGCCTCCGAGCTTGCAACAGCTTCCTTACCCATAGTTCTCCTTCTGAAGCGCAACCACCTGGGGCCACCCGCGCAGGCATTCTACAAGCGGCGAACGAGCCTCAGGCCTTAGTCACTCTCTCAACTTGATAAACCCCTTCAATCTTCCTCAGCGAAGCAACGATCTTCTGAAGATGCTCTTTGTCAACAATGTCTACCGTAACTTCAATCGAGGCCTGTTCTTCCCCTGTATGAGCCTGAATGTTCTGAATGTTGGAATGGTCGCTGCTGATGGCCGCCGTTACCTCCGCCAGCATCCCTTGGCGGTCCGTCGTCAGAAGATTCAGCCTGACAGGATAAAAAGTGTACTTCGGACCCGACCATTCTACTTCAATCCGGCGTTCAGCGTCATACAAAAGGTTCTGGACGTTCTTGCATTTCTTGGCGTGGACGGAAATTCCCTTCCCGCGTGTAATGTAACCAACAATCTCTTCACCGCGAATCGGATTGCAGCAATGGGCCCGGTAAACCATCAGGTCGCCGTGTCCATGGACATGGATGGCGATGTCCGCCCCCAGACCCAGCACCCGCTTGACCGTCCGAGTCAGCTTGGAGGGCTGGCCCACTTCGTGCCCGGACTCAGGAGCAAGCTTTGCCAGAACCTGCCGTGCCATAAACTTCCCAAATCCCACGCCGGCCAGCAGGTCGTCCGCAGCGTTGCATCCATATTCACGCGCTACGCGCTGATAGTCCTCTTCGGTGATCTTCTTCACCGTCACATTGTATTTTCGGGCTTCCTTTTCCAGCAGCCGCTTGCCGATTTCAACCGCTTGGCGCCGCTGCGTGATGTTGATCCAGTGCTTGATCTTGTTGCGCGCCCGGGAGGTCTTGACGTGAGCCAGCCATTCCCGGCTGGGGCTCTGCGAGGCCTGCGTGCTGATCTCAACAATGTCACCATTCCGCAGCCGCGACTTCAGCGGAACGATCCGCCCGTTCACCTTGGAGCCCACGCAATGCGTCCCGATTTCCGTGTGGATGGCATAGGCAAAATCAATGGGAGTGGCGTCGCGCGGCAAAACAATCACTTTCCCCTTCGGGGTAAACGTGTAGACTTCCTGCGGATAAAGATCGACTTTCAAGGTGGAAAGGAAATCGCCCGAATCCTTCATCTCTTTCTGCCATTCCACCATGTGGCGGAGCCAGGCAAACCGCTCGGCGTCCTGGACGGTAGCCTCATGCCCATCCTTATACTTCCAATGCGCCGCGATGCCTTCCTCCGCCACGCGGTGCATCTCCTCAGTGCGGATCTGCACTTCGAATGGCTGGCCGTGAGGCCCGATCACTGAAGTGTGAAGCGACTGGTAAAGGTTCGGGCGCGGGATAGCGATGAAGTCCTTGATGCGGCCGGGAACCGGGCGCCAAGTATTGTGAATCACTCCGAGGGCGGCGTAGCAGTTCCTGACGTCGTCGGTGATAATGCGGATCGCCAGCAGGTCATAGACCTGCTCGATCGCGATGTGCTGGCGCTGAAGCTTCTGATAGATGCTGTAGAGGCGCTTGATTCGGCCCTCCACGCGGGCGGGGATCGAATATTCCTTCATCTTCTGGGCGACCAGGTTCTTAACCTCGGAAAGAAATCCTTCGCTCACCTTGCGGCGGCGCTCCACAGCCCTTTTGACGTCCGCGTACGCGGCCGGCTCCAGATGCTTGAAAGAGAGGTCCTCCAACTCCCCTCGCAGTTTTCCCATGCCCAGGCGATGGGCGATCGGAGCGTAGATCTCAATCGTCTCATGCGCGATGCGCTGGCGTTTCTCGACGGGAAGGTATTCCAGAGTCCGCATATTGTGCAGGCGGTCCGCTAGCTTTACCAGAACCACGCGCACGTCGTCCACCATCGCCAGCAGCATCTTACGGAAATTTTCCGCCTGCTGTTCCTCCGGGCTCAGGAAGTGCATGCGGCCGATCTTGGTGACGCCCTCAACAATACGGGCCACCTCGTCGCCAAATTGTTTCCGCAATCCTTCGATGCTGGTCGGCGTGTCTTCCACCACGTCATGAAGCATTCCCGCCACCAGACAAACCGTATCCAGCCGCCACTCGGCCAGAATACTCACCACTTCCAGGGGATGAGAGATATAAGGCTCGCCGGATAGGCGTTCCTGTCCCTTGTGACGCTCCTCACACAAACGGTAGGCGTCCTCAAGAACCTTCCAATCACCGTCCGGGCGGTAGGTGTGGACCTTCTCCAGAATGTTAGTAAACTGGCTCATACGCACCTACCCCATTCTAGGGCAGTGTTTACCAAGGGTTCAAGCACCGCCAGCGGCAGCCACCAGAGGCTTCGGCCTCAGCGTGCCGTTTGCAGGCAAGCCAGCAAGCCACCGCTACCCTTTTGTTAATAAGTTGAACAAAACAAAAGGCCCTTCGAACTCAGTGGTCGAAGGGCCCGGAAGCTTGCGGTTAAACACGAAAAGTGATGCCTTAGCCGGATGCACTTTCCTTGGGCGGTGCATGCTTGCGGAGGTTCATCGCTTTCTGCTGCCACTCGTCAGCAGTTTTCAAATCCGCGGCGCGGGCGTCTTTGCTTTTCTCGATATCAGCCTTCTGCCGGTACAACAAATTCAAATATGCCATGGTGTCAAAGTCGTTGGGCTTCAACTCCAAAGATTTATTCAGCGCCTGGATGCCTTCCTCAATCAGGTCCCCGTTCTTTTTTTCCAAATCAGCCCGGTATTTCTCGGGCAAAGGAGGCAAAGCACCTCGTTTATCCACGGTCATCAGGTTCAGGTCTTTGCGGATCGAACCGTCCCGCTGAAAGCATTGGGCCCAGTCAATAACCCCGATCCAGTAATAGGGCTCCGGATTGTTAGGCTCGGCCTTCATGCGGAGACGCTGAAACTGCTTGGCCTTATCGAATTCCTTCATGTTGTAGTAGATATTGCCAATGCTGGCCAGCGCCGTCGTATTCTCGGGATCAAGTTTCAAGACATCCTCAAAAGCACTGATCGCCTGCTCGCCGGTCTTAACGTTCGCGTCCGAGTCGCCACCCGGGATGTACTGCTGCGCGTAAGCGGTGGCCAAATAAAGCTTGGCATTCAGCAGCGACGGGTCCAACTGGACGGCATTTTTGAAGTGCTCGATGGCAGCTTGGAACTGGGCGTTGCGATAAGAGGCCACGCCCTTGTTGAGCTGATCGCGCGCCTTGAGCGCCCGTAGCGTGCCGCAGCCACTCGCGATGAGCGCCAGTGCCAGCACCGCGCAAAATGGCGCGAGTTTCTTGAGACGCATCTTCTTGGGTCCTCCGTAATTCAGGATAGCCGGCATTCATCTGCCAGGATGCTATTGCTGTGCTTCTATTGACTTGGTAATGAGCCCGATCTTGTCAGCCCCGGCACCTTTGGAAATATCAATAACCTCCGCCACATCCTGAAAAGGTAGGGACGGATCGCCTTTAATGAACATGATGTGCTCATTGCGATTCTTAAAGATGTCTTCCAGTCGCTGGCCAAGCTCATTCTCCGCCACCGGCTGCTGATTGATGGTGATCTGCCTCGCTTGATCGATGGAAACCACGATCGTCCGCTCCAGCACTTGCTTGTTCGGCTTGGCGTTCTTGTCCGGCTTGGGAACCAATGCATCCAAACCCTTTGGAGTCAGGGGCGTGATGATCATGAATATAATCAGCAAAACCAGCAGCACATCAATCAAAGGCGTCACGTTGAGGTTGAGCAAAGTTCCGCCCCGGTCGCCGCCAACCGCCATTGCCATGGTAATACCCTCCTTCGAACTATTTCAGGCTAGCCGCACCCCATGACGCTATTGCTCCATGGGAATCGGGACTTTCGGCTTGACCTCTTCCGTCAAAAGTCCCAGTTGCTCGACTCCAGCCGCCCGTACGTTGTCCACAACCTCCACCACGTCTCCATACTTCGCCCGTGCATCGCTTTTCACAAACACCGTCTTGTCCAGTTTGGTTGCAATCAGGTCTTTGACTTTAGTCGTGACCTGATCCATTTGAACGGGCGCTGCGTTCAGGAAAACCTTCCCATCCCGCGTCACCGCCAATTCGATGGCGTCGGTCTTTTCCGCATTCGGCATGGCCCGCGGATTATGCGTCTTCGCCAAGTTCACGGAAACGCCTTTCTGAAGCATGGGAGTGATGACCATGAAGATGATCAGGAGCACCAGCATGACGTCCACCATGGGTGTCACGTTGATGTCCGCAACTTCGGTCAACGTTACGCGCTTCTTCGCCATTACTTGTTCCCTCCGGAACGCTTGATGAAGTAATCCACCAGTTCGGAAGAGGAGTTATCCATCTCCACATCAAAACCTTCAATCTTGCTGGTGAAGTAGTTGTACAGCCACACGGCCGGGATAGCCACGAACAACCCGACGGCAGTCGTAACGAGGGCTTCTGCGATACCTCCGGCCACCGCGCCGAGACCGGTTGATTTCTGAGCCGAAATCCCCGCGAAAGCGTGGATGATGCCGAGCACCGTTCCGAACAGTCCCACAAAAGGCGCCGTCGATCCGATGGTAGCCAGACTGGAAACACCACGCTTCAGCTCCGCGTGCACGATCGCTGACGCCCGCTCCAGCGCGCGTGTGGAAGCTTCGATCGTTTCACCCGAAATTTCGGCCGAGGCCTGATGGGCTTGGAACTCCTGCAAGCCGGCCGTCACAACTTTGGCCAAGTGGCTGCGCTTGTTCTGCTCAGCGATGGAAATCGCCTCATCCATTCTGCCGTCCTTCAACGCACCAGCCACAGCCGGGGCAAAAACGCGGGATTGCTTACGCGCTGCCTGGTAGGCGATCCAGCGGTCGATGGCCACGCCGATGGACCACGCAGACATGAAGAACAACACAATCACCACCGAACGGGCCGACCACCCCATCGTCTTCCACATGCTGACCGGGTCAAACGACGGAGCGGCTTCTTGAAACAGTAAAACCATCGCCAAAAGGTTTGCTCCTAACATGCTTGTCTATTTCCTCCTCAAGGAATTTTAAATACTGTCCTACCCATCCAGGGTGAAGTTCACATCAATCTCAGTTTCCACTTCCACGGGTTGACCATTCAAGAGCGTCGGTTGATACCGCCATTGCTGCACGGCGGAAAGCGCGGCCTTCACCAGGAGCGGATGGCCGTTCAAAACCTTCAAGTCCTTGATCGTACCGTCTTTTGCAATCAGCGCCTCCAGCCTGACCGTTCCTTGGATCCGGGCCATTTTGGCAAGAGGAGGATACTCAGGCTTCGGACCGTAGATCAGCTTGGCCGCTTCCACTTGACCGCCCACGCGAATGCGCTGGGGAGCCTGGGCCTTGGGCGGCGGAGGGGGCGGAGCCGCTCCCATGCCACCGATGATTCCACCAATCACACCACCCATCTGCCCACCCGGCACACCGCCGGCAACGCCGCCGACGACGCCAACGGAGGCGTTCGCAGGGAGGGGCTGTTCTTTGATCTTGGCAATCGTCTTCGGGATAACGGTAGGCGCTTTCATCAAATCCGCCATGCTCACCCTTTGAACCACCACTTTGGGCGGAGCCGCGGCCGGCGGCGGGGGAGGAGGCGGCGGAGGAGGCGGAGCCGCCAAGAAGGTCATCAACTGCGCCTTGGGCAGCGCCTCGGTGTAAATCAGCGGGATAATGATCATCACACCGATTACAACCACCTCAATAATGTAGGCAATCGGCAGAGTAGCCCGCTTCCAATTTCCGGTTTTTGAGGCGCTGTAAATCAGGTAGCCGATAAAACCTACCACGTTAAGCAAAAACGTGATCACCACCCAGGGCCAAGTGGCAAGCCCCAAATGCCGCGAATCTGCGTACACGTAGCAAAGCATCAGGGCGAAGAAGAAAAACACTGCGCCGAGAATAGAGGACTGCGTGATCAGTACCTTCAATTCTGGCGTTTCCGCGAACGGCAGTCCAAAATAGCCGAGGAGGAAACCCGCTACTCCCACCGCCAACGTGAAAAGCCAGTGGCGGCCATGCAACACAGGTTCCCGGCTCGGCGATGAATCGAGTAATGTATCACCAAGCATGTCTACCCACCTCCCCTCACCGACGAAGCCAACCGCGATCCTTCTTGAACTTCGAATGGGCGAACAAATTCATCGTCTGGCGGCGGCAACTTCCCGCTCAGAGACTTTTGATTTGACCTTCAAGCGGCCCTTGCCCGCCCGGCTCTGCCAAAAAACCAAAATGGGGCTGGCAATAGCAATAGACGAGTAGGTCCCGATCAACACACCGACCACCAGCGCAAAAGCAAAACCGTGAATCACCTCGCCCCCAAACAAATACAAAGCCAGAACCGCCAAGAACGTCAAGCCGGAGGTCAGGATCGTCCGGCTCAGGGTTTGATTGATGCTCCGATTCACAAGGTCGGAGAAATTTTCCCTTTTGTTCGTCTGCACGTTTTCACGGACCCGGTCGAAGGTTACGATCGTGTCGTTCATCGAGTAGCCCACCAGGGTCAGCAGCGCGGCAATGACTGAGAGCGTGATTTCCTTGCCAAATAAGGAGAAAATGCCGATCGTGATCAGGGTATCATGAAAGACTGCAATAACCGCCGACACCCCGTAAATCAACTCAAAGCGGAACCAGACGTAAACCAACATTGCTGCCAAGCCCGCCAGGGTGACGTAAACAGCCTGACGCCGCAAGTCCGACCCGACCTTGGGGCCCACGATTTCCGTATACCGAATTGCGAAGCTGGAGAGGTAAAAATCTTTCTGCAACGCGCTGATCACTGCCGGAGTGACGCCTGGAACATTCTTTAAGAGATCGAAATCGCCCAGCAACCCGCTTTGGGGCGGGTGGTTGCGATAGTCCACCATCGCCTGGGCAAGCTTTTGGTAGGTCCCCGTAGCCACATCGATGCCCTTCGCGGCCAGACCCAATGGGTCCGCTACCAGCAGGTGGTCAGCCACGGTCTTGGCGTCGGCGTTGTTGAAATCCAATTTTCCCGCCGTACCGGTGCCGTAAAGACTGTCCAACGCCTTCACGATGCTGGCTTTGCCGGCGTCCACCGCCGACGCCGCCGGAGTTTCCTTTTCAAGGGGGACTTCAATAATCACTTGGTTGTCAGAAACGGAGCCGATGCGCTGAATCGTCGCGCCACCCAGCTTTTCCTCGCTAAGCTGATGGCGAATTGCGCTGACGTCAGGAGTTTTGGAAAACTTCACAGTCACCTGCGTGCCGCTCCGGAACTCGATACCGTATTCGAGTCCGCGGTGGAGGGCAATGGAAAGCATCCCGGCTACAAACAGCACCATCGAACCGGCAATGAAATACCACTTCTTGCCCATCCAGTCGATCTTCGGATCATGAAAAAACTCCATTATTTACCCGATTCTCCGCTCTATGGTTATAGACACCGCAGGCACAACTTAAGTTCCCAAAACTCTCTAGACGCTGAGCGGTTCTCCTTTTTTTCGCCGGGACAGGACGTAGTCGAAGATTGTCCTCGAAACGTAGACCGAAGTAAAGAGGTTTGCCGCTAAACCGATTGTCAGGGTTACCGCAAATCCCTTAATGGGACCCGTCCCAAAACTGAACAGAATTGCCGCCGCCACCACCGTCGTGACGTGCGTGTCAATAATCGTCTTGAAAGCGTGCTCAAAACCGCCGGCCACGGCCGCGCCCACAGCTTTGCCCAGGCGCAATTCCTCTCGAATGCGTTCGAAAATCAGGACGTTGGAATCCACGCCCATACCAACGGTCAGGATCACGCCGGCGATACCCGGCAGGGTCAGGACAGCTTGGAAATACGCCAGCGCCGCAATCAAAATCACCAAGTTCAACAACAGCGCCACGTCAGCGTTGATCCCCGCACCGCGGTAGTAAACCAGCATAAAGATGATGATTGCCAGAAACCCGACAATACAGGCCACCACGCCGTGGCGGATGGAATCAGCGCCCAATGAGGGCCCTACGGTGTTTTCCATCAAGTAGGAAATCGAAGCCGGCAGCGCTCCCGAGCGGAGCATCAACGCGAGGTCAGAGGCCTGCTGAGGAGTAAAAGATCCTGTAATCCGCCCCGAGTCACGGATTTGGCTTTGAATCACTGGCGCGGAGACCACCCGGTTGTCCAGAACGATGGCCAGCTGTTTACCAATATTCTTCTGGGTGACTTCTCCAAAGCGCGCTGCCCCGTCCCGGGTCAAATTGAAGTTCACAGAAGGTTGTCCGTTTTCATCCGTGGAAGGCTGCGCGCCGCTCAGGTCTCGGCCGGTTACCGCCGCGACCTGATTCACCAGGTACCACGCCTGGCCCTCCGATGAACTACTGGAAGATTCAGAATTTCCCGGAAGCAATTGAGTTCCGGGCGGCAACACCCCGCCAAACGTCCCCAAGGCAGCTTCCCGGCTCGGATAAGGCCCGCCCTTCACGATCTTCAGTTCCAGCATCGCCTGGGCCTGGATGATGTCTTTGACTCGGGTAGGATCGTTTACGCCCGGGAGTTGTACCACCAACTCAAAATCACCCTGGCCGTAATCGGCTACCTCCGGTCCCACAAGGCCCAAAGCGTCCACGCGACGGATAATCGTCTCGCGCGCCTGGTCAAGGGCTTGGTTGCGAATCTGAGCCGCCTCGCTGACCTTCATAGAAATCAGCCGGGAGGTCGGGTCACCTGGGAGTCGGGACACGTTCCAGATTGAAAATTGCTGATTGAGCAGAGCATCCAGAGCGCCGGACTTTGATTCCGGAACACCTTTAACAATGATGGCAGAAATGCCCTTCCGCACGATATCAACGAAGGGAATACTTCGGGAGGTCATCTCGTCGCGGAGCCGCTCAAGGGCCTGATCCGTTGTAACCTTGACGGCATCATCTACGTGCACTTGCAGTACGAGATGAGTACCACCCTTCAAGTCCAAGCCCAGGTGGATGCGGGTGGCAAGATTCTGTTTGAGCTGTTGATAGGTCTTCGGGAATCCGGTCAAGCCCAGGATGCAGACAAGCATAACTGCGAGGATAAATAGAAACCGATTTCGAACCCTATGCTCCATTAGCCAAATTCCTCGCGCCGTCCCTTTTGGTGTCCGGCTATCCTATTTTTTCGCCTTGGCCGGCTTGTCCTGGGCTTCGCCCTTCTGCTCCGTACCCTGTAGGCCGGTAATCGCAGACCTCGCAACGTCCACTTGGACCTGGTTCGCAATCTGAACTTGCACGATGTCTCCCCGGAAGCCTGAAATCATCCCCAAAATGCCTCCGGAAGTCACCACCCGATCCCCGGTCTTAAGGTTGGAGAGCATATCCTGCGTCTTGCGGCGGTTACGCTGCTGAGGAAGAATAACGAGGAAGTACCAGATCAGAAACAGGGGGGCAAACAACAAGAGAAACTGGGTCAGCGCCCCGCCAGCACCGGGATCCGCCGCCAAAACCATCCGATTGAACAAGAAATACCCGAGCAAAATCGAGCCGTCAGAATTAAAGTAGAGGATGAGTTATCCTGCACATGGTAGGCGAGAATAACTAAGGTCCGCCGGCTTCCTCGATTCTCCTTCAGCAATAATAGAGAGGAACTTGGACTACCACTCCGTGCGTACCTTGACTAGAAACTTCCCAAACCCACCGGAAAGGATAGCTTGCCTGACTTTACGCATCATGTCAAGGTAAAACCATAAGTTATGACGGGTTGCGAGCATTGCGGCGGAGATTTCTCTCGCAGAAAACAGGTGCCTTATATACCCTCGTGAATACCGGCGGCAGACAGGGCAGGCGCAAGCAGGGTCCAGGGGCCGCTGGTCCTGAGCATAGCGAGCACTCTTGATCACCAGCTTCCCTTCTGACGTAAAAACGCAGCCATTGCGTGCATTGCGGGTAGGCATCACGCAGTCAAACATATCAATGCCCGCGGCAACTCCCTCCACCAGATCCCGTGGCGTGCCCACGCCCATCAAATATCGCGGCTGTTCCCGTGGCAAGTACTGAGCGGTCGCTTCCACTGCGCCGTACATCTCTTCTTTCGGCTCGCCAACCGAGAAACCACCCAGAGCATGGCCGTCAAAGCCGATTTCCGAGATTTCCAGGGCACTGTCCTCCCGAAGGCTCCGGTCGGTGCCACCTTGTACGATGCCAAAAAGGCCGGGGCCAAGACCCGGATTGCCCCCTCCAGCGCTGGCCACGGCCCGCGGTGCGTTGGCTGCAAAGAATTCCTTGGAGCGCCGAGCCCAACGGCCGGTCAGCCGAACCGCTCTTTTAAGGCTTTCGTGGGTAGAGGGATACTCAACACACTCATCAAGCGGCATTAGGATGTCCGCGCCCAGCGCTAGTTGGATTTCCAGGGCCTTCTCCGGCGAAAAGAAGTGGGGCGAACCGTCCAGGTGGGAGCGGAACGAAAACCCATCCTCCGTCACCCGGCCCAGCCCCTTGAGGCTCATCACTTGAAACCCACCGCTGTCCGTCAGAATCGGATGCGGCCATCCCATAAAACCGTGGAGGCCCCCAAAGTCTTTCACGGTTTCAGGTCCGGGCCGCAGGTAGAGATGATAAGTGTTGCCAAGGATGATCTGGGCTCCCGCATCTTCGAGCTGCTCCTGCGTCATGGCCTTCACGGACCCGGCGGTACCCACCGGCATGAAGACAGGAGTCTCGATATCCCCATGAGGTGTCTGAAGGATTCCCGCCCGCGCTCCCGTGGCCGCATCCCGTCCGACAATCTGAAATTTCAGTCCCATAGTTTTTCAGCTTCCAGCGAAATGCACCGTGGGGCGACAGAGTCTCTAGCAGCAGTCTATTCCCGCCGGCCCCTCCGCACTCAACAGGGGGCGCACCCGGAGACGATCGTTGCGATGCTTTGCACCCTGAAGAATCCCAATGCGCCGCAAGGCCGGCCTAGATAAACAGTGGGCAAGCGGTTCCCGGCGGCCAGGACCTACGCAACCAACGCAAAGCCTACCTTCGCCAGGATTAAGATCATCCAGATGCCGAAATAAACGTAGAAGATCGAGCGGCTCTTGATCTTTCCGCCAGACACGCGGGAAAGTCCCATAGAGAGCAGGATCAAGAACCAAACAACAAAGATATCCAGCGAACTGGCAAAGGCAATAACCGGGTGAGAAGTCGTCAAGGGATTCAGGAAAAATCCCGGATTGCTCGGGGAGGGACTTTGGGGGTTAAAGGCGTTCGGGTCGCCGAAGAACAGCACGGCCATGGCCATCGCGGCGCGCAAAACAACGGGCAAGTACGCGTAGCAGGCCACGGAAAAAACCTTCTTGAAGCCCGCGTGTACCCCAAAGAAACCATTCAATACGATCAACCCCACCGCCGCCACCAGAGCCAGAACAATGGGCGGCCCCAAAACCGCACCGATCTGAACTAAAATGTTCCAAATCGCGGCGCCTTTCTCGATGGCCTGATGGATTTGCGCAGAGGTCAGCTGCGACGCGCGCCCATTTTGCATGATGGCGGCGCGGATAATCCGCTGCATGCCAACCCTGAACAGCATCGTTTCGGCGGTCGCCAGCGTAACGACGATCAGCAGCGCCAACGGGCGGAAAAAGTCCGGCCTGCGGGCTACCTCTTCCAATACTCTGCCGGGTTCAATGAAGATTCCAAGCAAGCGCCGGGGAAAAGAAGTCCCCGGCAGGTTCGTTCCATCTGCCTGTAGAGAACCGGTTTCAGTCATGTTAGTTCCCCCCTCCGCTGCCTAGGAGTTTTCACTGAAGCTTGGCGTGCTCTACTTCAAAGCCCCGGACTTCGACCTGCTGTTTTTAGACACAACTACCAGTGCCATCTTACACCGACTTAACGGTTTAGGTAAAAAGAGGCTTCCTCGTGAGGGCCGGAGAACCAGGGTTTGCAACAAGGGCTTAATTCTTAAGGAGACGTCTACAGAGGGGTCTCTGAAGCGGGCTGGGAACCCTCCCCGCCCGCTTCGCAGTGTTTGCGGTTAGTCGTGGACGGCTGCGTCAAGAAAGGCGCGCAGTTTGCGGCTTCGCGAAGGATGACGCAGCTTGCGGAGCGCCTTGGCCTCAATCTGCCGGATGCGCTCGCGAGTGACGGCAAAACTCTGGCCCACCTCTTCCAAGGTGTGCTCGCTGCCATCGTCCAGGCCGAAGCGCATCTTGATGACCTTCTCTTCCCGGGGAGTCAGAGTTTTCAGAACCGATTCCGTCTGCTCCTTCAGGTTAATGTTGATCACAGCCTCGGCGGGAGAGATCACGCCGCGGTCTTCGATGAAGTCGCCAAGATGCGAATCTTCCTCTTCCCCGATAGGGGTTTCAAGCGAGATCGGCTCCTGCGCGATCTTCATGACCTTTCGCACCTTGACCACCGGAATGTCCATGCGCTTGGCGATCTCTTCGGAGGTCGGTTCGCGTCCGTACTCCTGCACGAGCTGACGCGAGGTGCGAATCAGCTTATTGATGGTCTCGATCATATGGACGGGAATTCGGATGGTGCGCGCTTGGTCCGCAATGGCGCGGGTGA
>JBJKQF010000015.1:0-3628 GCA_046705545.1 Terriglobia bacterium | reverse complement strand
TGATGCCAGGGGTTTCCTTCCGGTAGAGAGATATCAGCGCTTTGGTCAGGTTCAGGTAATAGTAACCCCAGCCTCCGCAGCCGCGGTAACCACATCCATCCAGCTTGGTGGGTTCAATGTCATCACTCAGATTCAAATTGTACTCGTCGCCGTAAACTTCGTGATTAGGGCCGCCGCCGTGGCCGTCGGCGGCTCCGGCAAATTCGTTCCATTGATGAATTTGAATGAATTTCGGCCGACTCTCGAAGGCCACCTTCCAGCTTTCAAGGTAAGGTGCGCCGTGGTCTCTGCCTGTGGCGTTGGGGTCAAGCCAACCTTGGTTGTGGGCGGCACTTCCCGACAACGGCCAGGGGAAGCAGGATGGTGTCACCACCGTCTCCTCGGCAACCTGATTGTGGAAGGTCACTGCTTGCCGGATGGTTCCGTCCATCCAAGACCAATATCCACATTGCTCAACATGAGTATCCTGAAGCTGCGTGCCCATCCAACGGAGGGTCCATTGGGGCGCCACCACACTGCTCGTCTGCTTGGCGAGCTGATCGCACGGAAGGTTCGCAACGTTCAAGATCACCAGCATCGGCTTGCCCTCGTATTCAAGCCATTGGTCTTTATACTGGGGATTGGCGCGGAGGTTCTTGTCAATCCACCGGATGATATGGTTGATTCTTCGCATGGCACCGGGGGTGTGATTGAACCCCAGCATAATAACGATTTTCGGCGGGTGTTTCCCTTGTTTCTGCAATTGGCTGTAAGTCTTGAAAAGAAGTTCCGTGGCCTCTTCAATCTCCCGCGTGGGCCCCGTCTGAGTCTCCCAGGCGGGCTTGACGGCGAGGAAATCCGCCCAGTCAATCAGCAGCCAGTTGACTCCCAAATACTCAAACCACTCTTCATGCTTCTTTAGGAGGTTGACGTCGAGAGAGCTGTACTTTCCCAGGATGGGGATGGCCTCCTGGGTCCCATTGTCGAGCCCCACCCAACCCGAAGGACTTCCGAACGTCCACCCAACGTTGAGAGGGGTACGATAAAGCTCGTATTGGAGCCCAATCAGGGAATCCGGCGCCTGCGCAGTTTCCTGGCTCTCGCTCACCGATTGCTCAGGCGCGCTGCGATTCGCCGGACTGCATGCACAGGCGGTTACCACCAGGAACACTGACAGCACAAATCTAAGTACTCTCTTCATGCGCTTCCCCAATCCCGCATAGAATGCGTTCATTCATATTCGACCAGCGCCATGGCCAGCACCTTGAAAGGCGAGACGCGAAACTGCACGTACGGTCCCGTCATCTCAAACGGCACCGTCTCCTGGCCAGGCAATTGAACCACACGCTTCGCCCTGCGGCCCGCGGGCAGGTGGACGCGCACGCTGGCACCCACCGGGATTGTGGGAGTTTGAGTCTGCGTGTTCAGCAAACCAACGAGCAATCGCCCCTTATCCGCTTGATGAAAGAGCGTAGCTTCCACTGAGGGGGCTGCGTCTACTTCAAAATGAAACGGCCCCGGAAGAAAGCGCCGGACCAGGTAGGAGAGCAGCTTGGCATAAACTTCGTCTGTTCCAGTTTCAATCGGAGCGGCCACCCAGATACTCTTGCCTTTGCCGAACGAGTTGACAACCAGTCCAGGGCTCTGTCCCGGTTTTACTGCCGGAGGATTGCTCCAAAGCTGGGCAAAGCGAACGCCGATGGAATACCCGCGATAGGGGTCGACAATCGGCAACTTTATTTTGGCCAGGATCTCAGCACCTGGCAGGGCCTCACTCTGAATCATCCGCCCGTCGAAAGTCAGATTCTCCTGCGGCCAGATCGCCTTCTGTAATCCGGCATCCTGTGGAGAAATGTAGGTCGTAACGGAACCGACGGGCTTCAGATACCGGACGCCCAAAACTTCTTCCAACCCCGGGCCGATCCGGTCGAACCGGTCGAGCGAGGACGGGCCACTGGCATAGAGAACGCCCCCTTCGCGCACGAAGCGGCGGAAATACCCCGCCTGCTCAGGAGTCATCTCCAAGACACTGGGAAGCATCACGGCGCGGTATTGCGACAACTGATCGAGCGTGACATTGGTGACCACCCCGAAGGGGATATGCGCCTGGCGGAGGATTCGAGTGACGCCCAACACAGCATCCATGTGCGGCAAGCTTTTTCCCGGAGGTATCTGAAAAGAGTTCTTCCGCGGCCCTCCGTATCCGGAAGCTGGGGCGGCTTCAGATACGTGCAACCCGTTGTCGCTGGGGTTGTACATCGACTCGCGGTCAAAGTAGATCGCCACGTCGGCCAGCATTTCCCCGCCCAGAAACGGCTCATAGTCGGTGTGCAGCGCGTTCACTTTATGCAGGTAATCGTAGGCGTGCGCGTTGAGCGTGCCTCGCGGCTTGATGGCATCGATCAGCAAGGTGGCTGACGAGTGAAGAGTGGGAAACAAGGACTCCATCTGCAAGGTCTCGAGCGGCTTGGTGGTTTCAAAATCCTGGAGCGTCTTAGTGCGCGAGGTCATAAATTCATAGGGGCGCTTCGGCGTCAAACTGTAATAGGTTTTGCAGACCAGGGAAAACTGGTCCGGGCCGCCGTAGAAGTCGCCGGAACAGAAGTCGGAGGCATCCCTCATCTCTAGAGGAACACCTAGATGCCAGGGCCCGAAGATGCTCCCGAACTGGTGGTAGGCGGAAATGGGCCGGGTCTGCTTGATCGCCTGGCTCACCGCCATGGCGAACTCGCGCAACCACCTCTCCCGGGCATGGTGAAAGTCCCTCCAAGCGGGATCGTGCCAGTTCACAATCCGGGGCGGCTCCTGATGGTACTCTCGCCAAAAGCGGGCCGTGCAATGCGGGCAGTAGCAGACCACGGACCACATGGTGATATCCAGGAAAATACCTTCGAAATCGTAATTGCCCACCAACTCCCGCAGGCAGGCTATGGCATGCTCGCGATAGGGAGAATTGGGACAGACGGTGGCCGTTCGGCTATAGAGCTTGGGGTCGTATCCCTCTTCCGAAAGCATTCGCCAATCGGGATGTTTCTCGTAAGCCCAATCGTCCAGGATCAAGCAATAGTAAGCCAGCCGACCCAACCCGTGGCGGCGGCATTCCGCCATGACCTCACCAAAGAAGTCCCGGCCCCGCATCGCCCCATGCATCTGCGCAACCTTGCTGCGCCACAGGGCAAGGCCCACGGCGGAATTCGCATCCTGCATTAAGGCCTGGAACCCGCCGCGCGCGATCGTACCGACGTATTCCTTAGCGTCGAAATCAGCCAGGAGGTCATCCCAGTCCGGCACGTGCATATCAACCAGCAATCGGCGGTAGGTTCCACCGGGCCATGTTGCCGGAGGAGTTTGCGCCGGCGGCATGGAATTCGCTTGGGCGGGAAGGGTCCGGCCCAATCCGAGACTCGCGATCCCGCCCGCGCTGATCATTTTGTTGAATGTTCTCCTATCCACGTATCACCTCAATGATGATTGCTGCCCGAGCAGCAGTTCGATACGGCTCTCTTTTAGCGTTGTGAAGTGGGAGCGTAATCGAACTCAATGGCGGAAGTCACCGGCAGCGGAGTGCTCGACCTCTGCGCCAGACGCTCCGGGTCCAGATCAAAATACGTGTGCACCCCGTTCGCACGCAGCAGCACCTTATGTTTTC
>JBJKQF010000014.1:0-7648 GCA_046705545.1 Terriglobia bacterium | reverse complement strand
CCTGTTGGGGGATGTCAGTTCAGGCACCGCTGGGCTCACCCTGGCGGAAGCCGCGGAGCGAACATCGCGCTATGCCCTTTACGTCCAGGATGACTATAAGATGACCCCCAAGCTGACCCTCAACTTGGGCCTGCGCTATGAGCTGATGCTCCCGGTGGTGGATGCTCACAATGTCCGGTCCTGGTACAACCCTCTGATCGACAACCCGGGTGCTGGAAACCTGCCCGGAGCACTGCAATTTGCATCTTCGTCGTTGCGCTCGCCAACGCCTGCCGATACAAAAGCGTTTGGTCCGCGCATTGGACTGGCCTATGCGCTCAACAATAAGACGGTGGTCCGGGCCAGCTACGGGATCATCTATTCGGCTGGCGGGGCGTATCGCGCCTTTGGTGGCGGAACGCAGGTGGGCTACAGTGGACAGAACGCAGTGGGGGAGGACGTAAGTACCGGCTTCACTGGCGCTTTGCCGGGCCTTACCCTTTCCGGTGGCTGGCCCGCTTCCAGTTTTATTCAGCCGCCGTTCATCAATCCCACTTATCAGAACGGCCAGGGGCCGGCGACCTTCGGGGCTTTCCCGGGGGACGGCAATCTGCCCTATATTCAAAACTGGACGTTGAACATCCAGCGTGAACTCCCGGGGAAGGTCGTTCTTGACGTGGCCTATGTCGGCACCAAGGGGACTCACCTTTCCAGCCGCTTGATGAACTCGAACGTCGTGCCGACCAGCAACCTTAAGTACGGGGACCTGCTCTTTACAGGCATTGCGGACCCATCGGTGCAAGCGCTCCCGGTGGTGCAGGCAATGCCGGTTGATCCGGCGACGACTGACCACTCCCCCTTCCCGGGATTCCAGTCCCTGTTTGGGGGCAACGCCACGCTCGCCCAAGCTCTGCGTCCCCACCCACAGTACATTAACGACACTAGGGCAGGCGGCAACTTCCATATGGTGGACTTTGGCGAAGCCGTGGGCCGTTCCAACTATCAGGCCCTCCAGATCCAGGCCCGCAAGCGCATGTCGGCCGGGTTGACCTTCCTGGCGTCCTTCACTTGGTCCAAGACGCTCACGGACGCGGGAAGCCTCTTCAACGAGTTCTCCGGCTTCACGCAGGATTACTACAATGCCAAGGCCGAGTATGGATTGAGCCTCAACGACTACCCTGAGAACTTGGTCTTTGCTTATCAGTACCAGTTGCCTTTCGGCAAAGGCAGGAAGTTCGCGAACAGCAGCAATTTGGCTAACAAGATCATTGGAGGCTGGAGCCTCGCGGGAGTTCAGCAGTATCGCGCGGGCGAACCGCAGATAGTTGCGAGTGGCTCCAATCCCCTAGCTCCCTATTTTGGGGTCAATGGCTTCTTGACGCGTCCGAATGTTGTACCCGGGGTTCCCCAGAAATCGGCTGCCATCCGGAATGGCACCTGGGATCCCAACGCGCCAGGGGCGCAGGGCGCCACGCTTAACGTCAGTGCGTGGTCACAACCGTCCAAATACACTTTTGGGAATGCGCCCCCCACGAATGGTGGGATTCGGCGCTTCCCCTACTTTGAGGAAGACATTTCTCTGCTCAAGGAGACCAAGGTTACTGAGCGGGTGAATGTCGAGCTGCGCGCGGACTTCCTGAATATCTTTAACCGCACGCTCTTCGGTTTTGACCAGGGGGGTGACCAATACGGTTCGGTCCTCCAAGGTAACCAACTCGCTTCCGGTCTCAGTGGCTTTGGCCACGTGAGCGGGCAGAGCAACTTCCCGCGTGAAATTCAGTTCGGGTTGAAGATCACCTTCTAACCCGTCTTACAAACTTCCAAGAGGATGGGCTCCGCAAACGGGCCCATCCTCTTTTTTCGTCCCGGTGCCAAACCTTGGCGCGAATGCTCTGCAAATTTCTTGTAAGCAGGCTGGTGTTGGTTTGTGCCCTGGCGATGGTCTGCGCCTCCCTTGCGCAGGGCCAGCTTCAAGACCTGTTCCGCATCACCAACGGCGCCTTTGCGAACCACACTGAGTACCACCGGGTGAACCTGCCTCCCGGCAAAGAGTTGGTCCTGGCGGATGTCCAGGGGCCCGGCAAAATCACCTGCTTCTATTACACGGACGACGGCCACTGGCACCGCGACGATAAAACCGGTTCCATGTATCCCGGCTTAGTCCTCGAGGTGTTTTGGGATAACGCTTCCCAACCCAGCATTCGAGTGCCTCTTTGGAATTATTTCGGAGCCTTTGGCCGCAGGACCGTCGACTTTCAGTCTCTCCCCATACAGATCAACCACTACTGCTACATGAGTTATCTGCCCATGCCGTTTTCCAAGAGAGCGCGCTTTGTCCTGGTGAATGACGGAAGCGAGGCTTATGCGCGTTCGGTGGCTTACGGCATTGACTACGAGAAAGACAATGCCTTTGCCGCCCAGCCGAGCCGTCTCCATGCCGCCTGGAGCCGCTCGAATCCCACCCGCAACGGATTGCACGTGATGCTCGATGTCCGCGGTCGGGGCCAGTACGTCGGCAACTTCCTTTACGTGCGGACAAAGTACAAAGGCTGGTGGGGAGAGGGGAACACCATCTTTGACGTGGATGGAAAAAGTTGGACCCACACGCCGGGCACGGAGGATGAGTACGGGTCCTGCTGGGGATTCGACCACACGTACTCTTATGCCTACAGCGGCTACATCCTGATGGACGAAGGCAAGAACTTGATGTACCGCTGGTACCTGGCCAACCCCGTCCGGTTCCGGAGGTCCCTAAAAGTTCAAATCCAAGACCAGCGCGCCGAAGCTGGGCGCCAAGTCCCCAGCCAGGATGACTACACCAGTGTGGTGTTCTGGTACCAGGCGGGAGCGCATGCAGCTCCCAAGCTTCCATCCTACGCAGAGCGCGTGGCGCCCAGCCGCGGCGCCGCCTATCAGCCGCCCAGGTGAACTTCCCGGTTATATATATCCCTGGAAAACCTATCGCCCAGTTCTTCCCCAAGCGAGAGCAGATTCCTCGCTGCGCTCGGGATCGCAACGCAGAGGGGTTCAGAATGGTCTGTGAGGGGGACAGACAGAATGATGGCTGAAGGGGGCAGGATAGGATGGAGCCCTAGTGGGTTTCGAGCTTTTTTTGCTCTTGCACTTGCTTCCGGAGTTTTTCCCTATCCGCTTGGTTGTCCTTGCGGTTCAGCGCCTCAAAAATCTTAAGTTGTGCCTGGCTTTTGTCCTTCTCTCCCATCCGGCCGTAGAGTTGGTAGAGCTGGAAATGGGCTTCCTTGTAGGAAGAATCCAGCGAGATGGCTTTCTGATAGAACCCGACCGCCTTCCGCGGCTCTCCGCTTCCGGTGTAGCACTTTCCCAGGAAGAAATAGGCCCGCTTGAGATCGGGATAGACGGTCAGGGCGAACTTGAGGTGAGGGATGGCTTCCTGGTAGTGTCCCTCTTCCGTGAGGATGGTACCCATATAGAAATGGGCCAGCGGCTGGTTGGGATCTTCCTTGAGCGCCAGGCCCAGCTCCGGCATGGCTTGGTCGGATTTCCTCTGCCGCCAGTAAATCTGCCCCAGCGCAAAGTGGACGCCCGGGAAGAACGGGTCTTTTGCCAGGACCAGCTGATATTCCTTGACCGCCCTCTCAAACTGCTCGCCCTGGGCGTAGAACTCCGCGCTCATGGCATGAGCCCAGGCGGAGTCGGGGGCAACGCTGGAAAGCTGTCGCGCGGTCTGCCGGGTCGCTTCATTAAAGTATTCCGTCAGCAGATAGAGGACGGGTGGTTCGTCGGGATGGTCGGCGCGCAGATGTTCCAATTGCTGAATGGCCGCATAAAGCTTGCCTTCGGAATGAAGCGCCAGAGCCATGTAGAGCCGCGCCCTCTCGCTCGCAGGATTGCCCTCCAGCTCCTTTTTGCAGGCTTGGACGGCCTCCGGAAACTTGTTCATGGCGTAGTAGGACATCCCCAGGAGAGCGTTGACGTCCGGGTACAGGGGAGCGCGCTTCAGAATCTCTTGGAAGATTTCGACCGACTTTTCATATTGGCCCTGCTGTTGGTACGCGGTCCCGAGGCCTTTGAGGAGGTCCGGGTCGCCGGGAGATTGAACCAGCGCCTGCCGGTAGGCTTTCTCGGCCGCCGCATAGTTCCCGGCCTTCATCAGTTGGGCCGCCTGAGCTTGCGCGCTTGGCATGCTCGCCGGGGAGCTCTGGGCATGTCCGGCCGGCAGAGTGAGCAGAAGCAATCCAAGGGCGCCGGCCAGTGCTGTAATAGGTGATCTTCCCATGGTGCCTTTTAGCCTGGCGGCTGCTCAGGGTGCGGTCTCATGAGCAACCCCAACTTTGCGAGAGTTGTCTTCCCGGCGAGCCTGGACTCCAATGCGGCCTGTTCCCGTTCAGTTCTGCGCCTTGGAAGGGTGTTCCATGCTTTCCACGGAGCGCTCTTCTTTCTTGGCTGCCTTGGCCCTTTCCCGGGCATAAATTTTCCGGAACATCTCCATTTCCGATCGCGCCTTGTCCGGCTGCTTGAGCCGCAGGTAAAGCTGTCCCAACTGGTAATGGGTCATTTTGTCGCTGGGCTCCAGCTTCTCCGCCTTGATCAAATACTTGAGCGCCTCCTGAAAATTGCCTTCCGCTTCGTAACACTTGCCGAGTTGGAAATAGGCCGGCACGAATTGCGGGTCGCCGGCCACCGTGGTTTGGAGCAGCGGGACGGCTTCTTTAATCCTCTGGCTCTTCATCAGGATGTCGGCAAGGTAATAGTTTGCCATGGGGTGGTTGGGATCCTCATTCAAGGCGGCGCGGAGTTCCGGCTCGGCATCTTTATAATCGACGTTTTTCCAGTAGGCTTGCCCCAGGGCAAAATGGGCGCCCGGGAAATTCGGGTTCTCCTTCAGCACCGCCTTAAAGTTTGAGATCGCAACGTTGTATTTCCCTTCATCCGAGTAGCTCTGGCCTTTCAGCATGTGCATGTAGATGGAGTCCGGGTTCAAGTTCCCAAGCTGGTTGATGGCCTGGAGCGTTGCTGCCTTGTAGAATCGGATGAGCTGATAAAGAGCCTGCTTGTCATTCGGGTCTTGCTTCAGAAGGGCCTCAAATTGGGCCAGGGCGTCGGCGTTGCGGCCCAGGGACTCATAAACCAGGGCTTCATAATAGTGCGCGGCGCGAAACTTGGGATTGGCCTTGAGTTCCCGGTTAAAGGCATCGAGCGCCTCCTGGTAGCGGTTCAGGCCAAAGTAAGAAAGTCCTTCGTAGAAATTCACTCCGGGGTAGTTCGGAGCCTGGCTCAGGACTTTCTGAAAGGCCTCAATCGATTCCGGAAACTTCAGCTCAGTCTGGTAGACAATGCCCAGCCGCTTCAAGATTTCCGGCTGGTTGGGGAAAGCCTTCGCCGCTTCCTGATAGACTTTTTCCGCGCCCGCGTAATTCTGCTGCTTCTCCAACTGTGATGCGCGGTGGAAGTAATCCTGGAGAGTTGGCGTAGAACTCTGCGCCCGCAATCCTTGGGCGCTCCACAGTGCGGCGGCTAAGATGAAGATGACGGGGGCCCAGCGCGCAGCCCTTCGGGGGATTGAAAGTTCAGGTGCAAGCCGAAGTACCATAGTTCCCTCAATTCTACGAAATTGCCCGGCCAGTGGAGAGAAAAAATTCTTTCCTGCGGGGTTGCTCCGGCGCTTGGCCTGACCGGCACTTACCAGCCGGCAATGCCTAGCGGCCGTTATTTGCGCCGCATGAGCACCGCCCAGCCGGGAGGTTTTTGCCCAGGTTCATTACTCTCCAGCCTGATGGCCTGCAATTTTATAATGTCGAACAGAGGAGAAAAGTCGAAGCGAAGCTCATCCTCCGTGACTCCCTCCAGGCTACCGGTGCCTTGTTGGGGATTGCGCCGGGCGGCTAGCAGAAGCATTTGGGTGCCCGGGTGCGAAATCCGGCGAAGGGTTTCGAGATACGCATCCAGGTTCTGGTCCCGCACCACGTGATAACACCCGCGATCGTAGATAAAGTCAAAAGGCTTCAGGTTGGGGAGCGCCAGCACATCGGCCAGCAGCCAATGGACGGAAACCCCTGCGGATTGGGCTTTCCGCAAGGCTTGGCTCAAGGCGGTGGGGGCAATGTCGATTCCAGTAACCTGGAATCCGTGATGGGCCAGGAAGATGGCATCCGTACCCGACCCGCAGCACAGATCGACCGCACGGCAGGCGTGGATGCTCCCCGATGCAACCGCCTTTTGAAGCTCATCGGCAGGATGCCGGATATCCCAAGCAGGAGGCTTCTTGCCTTGATAGTCGCGATCCCAGAGCTCAACCAGCCGGCTTCCTTTTGGCCCGTGCGGCAGGATTCCTGAAGGGAAAGGCCGCTTGGCCAGCAGCGTGTCGCCCTGAGAGTTTGCGATCTCAAGCGTTCCAGCAGCTTTTCCTAAAGGCGGCAGGTCCAGGCGGAAAACCCTTTCGCCACTCGTGATCGTCAAGCCCACCAGCCCGCCGCGGCTTGTTAATTTGGAGTGGACTGTCGCTGCTTGAGGATTGCCGCTGCCCGATCTCAAGATGCAAATGAACCTGGCGCCCGGCCGGAATTCCGGCGACGCCCACGTGAGGTGGTATCCTCCTGGTGCTCCCTCGCGGGGGCCGAGACGCTTCAAGCGGAGACGTGCCCCTTGAGGAAGAAGAACCTCTCCCGCAAGGCTGCCACCGGCTTCCTCGATGTGGAAGTTGCGGCCTGAGATCTGTGGCGCGGTTCGAGCCTCGATGCAGGACGCGGCATGCCTTGGAGACCCTGCGCCAAGGAGTTCGTCATCTAAAATAAAGATTGAGGGTTTCAAGACAATCCAGCGGCGCATCAAGCGGCTCGGGCTGCTGCTGCCCTCCGGCCGCGGGGCGGCTCCCGCAGCGTAAACGAAGGTTCGGTTCTCCTCAAAAGCTGTCATGTCCTTAGGAGTGTTCCCGAAAGCCAGCTTGGCGGCAACTGCGTAAGCATTGCGTAAGTCTTTGTTTTGCAGGGAGTTCGCAAACTCGATGAGCTGCGATGCGCTGATGCACGGCTGGCGGGAGTTGCCTTCCGCGGCGGCCTTGGCTGGGGCGGGCCAGGCGATTGCCGAGGCGAGCATGGCGATCAGCAGGAGGCGCGGCAGACTCCTCTTGAAGGCGCAGGAAGGGCTGAGGACGCTTGTGGACATCGAACCGATCCTAGAATGCTTTCAGGGTGATTTGGTGGGCCTGAAACGTGGGTTGCCCCTGGACTCCCGGTGCCTCCCCGGCCAGCTCCGTTCTTGCCCGCTTGAGGATAGCACAATTCGGACGCCGCAGTAACGCCTTCACCATGCGGAGATGGCTGGCCCGTCTGCCCAAAAAGAAACCTGCTTCAGCTGGGAGTACCCACCCATGTTCAGGAAGGGAAAGGGAAGCTGCGGTTTCGTGCTGATGGAATCTGAAAATTGGCTCCTCGGGTAGGATTCGAACCTACAACCCTTCGGTTAACAGCCGAATGCTCTACCATTGAGCTACCGAGGAGTATACGGCTGGGACGGCGCATGCAGCCGGAACTTCTTTTTATAGCATAGCCCCAAAATACCCGTCAACGCGGCGCGCCTGAGCCCGGTTGCGGTCCAGTCAACTCCCGGAGCGCAAGCCGCCCCCCGGGGGCGCTGGCCAAGGTCAAGCCCCGCCTGTGCCCGCAAAATCGCACTTCCGAACGTAATTGCCGTG
>JBJKQF010000013.1:0-6699 GCA_046705545.1 Terriglobia bacterium | reverse complement strand
GCCTCTCCGGTAACATTCCGGACTTGAGGGAATTGAGCAGGATGTGTTCGCGTGGAGGGTTTTCAGCAGTCTACTAAGCGGAGAGTTCCTGGATCTCTTGCGCGAGGCCGTATTCAAGACCTTTTTCAAACGCCGCGGTATTAAGAGCCTCAGTCCCCTGGGGAACGGAATCGAGCACCGACTGGCGCGCGGCTTCGGGATCCGTGATGCGGGTCAGGCCGGTTACAAATCCGACCATCACCATGTTGAGAACCAATCGGCGCCCCAGTTCTTCCGCAAAGCGCGTGGCGGGAATACCGTAAGCCTTGACGTCCGTGCGCGGCGGATCAAGCCGGATCAGGTCCTGCTCGTAGAGTAGCAGGCCGCTGGGTTTCAAGTCCGGGATGAACTTTGTGTAAGCTTCCTGTGACATCGCCACCAGGACGTCGACCCGGGTCAGGTACGGATACAGAATGGGTTCGGGGGAGATAATCATCTGGACGCTGCAAGAGCTGCCGCGGGCCTCGGGACCGAAGCTCTGCGTCAGCGTGACTTGCTTGTTGCCGTAGATGGTCGCGGCGCGGCCCAGCACCATGCCGGCCAGCACCACTCCCTGGCCGCCAAAGCCCGCCAGGCGCATCTCAAGATTCTTCATGATGATGGCTCTCCTCAAGCGCTTCCCATCCGACGTATTTGTCCTTCAGCGTTTGGTGATAGCGCTGCTCCATTCGCTGATGGAGCGTAGGGCGTTCGATGTCCACGAATTTGCCTACCGTGATTTCTCCCTGGAAATCCAGGTCGACGTCCCGGGTGCTGGCGCCGTTCTTAACCACGCTGTGTTCTTTGTAGTAGCGCATGGCGTCGAGACCGTCGCCCAGCTTGTTGCGCCGCAGGTAGAGAGTGGGGCAGGGGGCCAGGATCTCAATAAAGGAGAAACCCTTCTTGTGGAATGCTTCCACCATCGAGTGAGCGATGTGCCGGACGTGGTAGGCTGTCCACCGTGCCACGTAAACCGCCCCGGAAGATTCCGCCAGGAACGGAAGATTGAAAGGCCGCTCGAAGCAGCCGTAGGGTGAAGTCGTCGCCGTGGCGCCAAGAGGTGTGGTGGGTGTTACCTGGCCTCCCGTCATTCCATAAATGAAGTTGTTGACACAAATCACTTTGATATCCAGGTTCCGGCGCGCCGCGTGGATAAAATGGTTGCCGCCGATCGCCACCAGGTCGCCGTCGCCGCTATAGACAATCACAGTAGTCTCCGGGCTGGCGAGTTTCAATCCTGTGGCAAATGGAATAGCGCGCCCGTGCGTGGTGTGGAAAGAATCAAGCTGCATGTATCCCGCCACGCGGCCCGTGCAACCGATGCCGGAGACTACGGTGACCTTGTCCAGAGGTAGCTTAGATTCCACTAAGGCCCGTGCAAAGCAGTTGACCGTGGTCCCGATGCCGCACCCCGGACACCAGATGTGTGGCATGCGCTCGGTGCGAAGGAAAGGCTCTACCGGATTCATCACGCATGAGGTGCTCATCGCGCCACCTCGCGGATTGCGTTCAAGATGGTTTCAGGTTCGTGGACCATCCCGCCCCCATGTGGTACCAGAACAGTCTTCGCGCGGCCGGCCGCGCAGCGTTCCACTTCATTGACGATCTGTCCGTAATTCATTTCCACCACCACAAAAGCCTTCACTTTTTCCGCCATCTCGCGGATGCGTTTTTCCGGGAACGGCCAAACCACCACCGGCCGGAATGAGCCCGCCCGGATGCCTTCCGCGCGCGCCATTTGGACGGCCCGCAGCGCCACGCGTGAAGTGATGCCGTAAGCCACAACGGCCACCTCTGCGTCTTGCATCGATTCTTCTTCGTTGTGGCCGATCGTGTCCGCGTTGTTGCGGATTTTTTCCACCAGGCGCCGGACCAACTTCTCCTGCGCCTTCCAGTTCATGTCGGGATAGCCCTTCTCATCGTGGGTGAGGCCGGTGACGTGGACCTTGTATCCTTCTCCTACCTTCACCATTTCGGGAACGCCGTCGGGCCCTGGCTTGAAGGGCAGGTATTCGGATGGAGGCAAGGATGTGTAGCGGCGGGGGAAAAGATCGATCTGCTCGGCGGGTGGAATGACCACTTTCTCCGTCATGTGCCCCACGCACTCATCCATCATGAAGAAGACCGGCGTGCGATATTGCTCGGCCAGGTTGAAGGCGTCGATCATCAGGTCAAAACACTCTTGCGGGGAATTGGGAGAGATCGCTATGGGCTCGTAGTCGCCGTGCGAACCCCATCGCGCCTGCATCATGTCTCCCTGCCCGGGTAGGGTGGGGAGGCCCGTTGAAGGCCCGCCGCGCTGCACGTTGACAAAGACGCATGGTGTCTCCGTCATCGCCGCGAATCCGATGTGCTCCATCATCAGCGAGAAGCCTGGACCCGAGGTTACGGTAAAACTCTTGGCGCCGCCCCACGCCGCCCCCAGGATGGCAATCGAAGAGGCCAGTTCGTCTTCCATTTGTAGGAAGGTGGCTCCCACCAGCGGAGCGCGGGAGGCGAACCGTTCCACAACCTCTGTCGAAGGCGTGATGGGATATCCGGCGGCAAAAGTCGCTCCCGCGGCGATGGCGCCTTCGCAGGCCGCTTGGTCGCCGTCCATGAAATGAGCTCCGGTAAGTACCGTTTGGGGACTTGGCTTGATCAGATGCCACCTCCGGCAACTTTCGCTTCTCGCTGAACTTTTTCCGCCGCGGGGTCCGGCCGCGGCCAATCTTTGCGGCCGCGCCTACGCCTTTGGAGCAGTAACTTCTGTTCCAGCCGGCTCTATGGGAATCCGCACTCCATAAACCGCAAAATCGGGGCAGTAGAGCCCGCACAGGTTACACCCTGTACATTTCGCCTCGTCGAGAAGGACCGGTGGATGGTAGCCGTGGCTGTTGTATTGGTCAGAAAAAGCAAGAACTTTAGGAGGGCAGAAATCGACGCAGTACCCACACCCCTTACATCGGTCCCAGTCAATGAATATAGTTCCTCGAAATTTGCGGGTTCGGAGACCTTTGGTAACTTCGGCCATTTGGACTTTTTGAGCCGGTCGTTTTTCTTGAACCTCAATACTGAGCTTGCCGGTTCAAACTGCCTTTCCTTTTTGGCCCTTTCAACCGCGTGAAGGCTGAGTCCTTGCCTGATTCCGGGAAAAGGTCTTTTGCGTTTAGTCGTACGGCGCCATCTTTCCGGGGCGCTTACTATTACGGGTTAAGGTTAAATCCTGTTTGCACACTCATCTGTGACGTGCGTCACTTAAGATCAAAAACGCCTGCCGATAGAATCGCCTGTAAGTCAATTACGCCGATTGCCTGACCTGCCACGGAGGTGACTTGCGATGAAAAGCCTCTCCCGGATAAGAAACCTAGCGTTGATGACTTTGCTGGCTACGGGGATTCCGGTGCTCTGGGCGCAGATGCCGAGCCACGCGCCCATTCCCGCCAATAATCCTCAGACCGCCGCTAAGATCGAACTTGGCAAGCAGCTCTACTTTGATCCCCGGGTGTCGAGCACGGGAACGGTCTCTTGCAACTCTTGCCACAACGTCTTTTCCAACGGAACCGACAACCGGCCGGTCTCGATGGGCGTCCATGGCAAACTCGGCAGCCGCAATTCGCCTACGGTATTCAACGCGGCATTTCGCTCCGTGCAGTTTTGGGATGGAAGGGCTGCGAGCCTTGAAGATCAGGCGAAGGGTCCGGTGACCAATCCAGTTGAAATGGGGATGCCCAATGCGAAGGTGATTGTGGGGCGGATTGGAGCGATTGCCGGATATCGTGCGGAGTTCGAAAAGGTTTTTGGAGGGGCCGACCCGGTGACGATGGACCACATCGCGCAGGCCATCGCCAGCTTTGAGCGGACGCTGATTACTTCTGCGAGCCCTTACGACCGCTACATGAAAGGTGACAAGAGCGCGATGAGCCCCGCCGCAGTGCGTGGCATGAAGCTGGCGGAATCGGCGGGATGCATGTCATGCCACAGTGGGCCGATGTTCAGCGGGCCGAAGATGCCGATGGGCCAGGGGTTCTACATGCGCTTCCCGATGAACACCGACAACAAGTACGTCAAGGAGCATGATCTGCTGGCGGACAAGGGCCGCTACGAGGTGACTCATCAGGAAGCCGACATGCACATGTACGTGGTGCCGTCGCTGCGCAACGTCGAGGTGACTGCGCCCTACTTCCACAACGGTTCGGTGAAGAACCTTGGGGAGGCGGTACGCGTGATGGCGGAGGTGCAGCTCAACAAGACTCTGACCGACGGCCAGGTGCAGGACTTGGTGGCCTTTCTAGACAGCCTGACCGGCGGCTTCCCGCACGTCACGGCGCCGCGCTTGCCCGAGACTCCCAACACCACGCCGCTGGGAATGTGAGCACTGGGAAAAACTTAGGGAGGCGTAACCGGTGTGAAGATGTGAGGCCGTGTAAGTATTACCCGCTGTCCTGTTTTGACACATGTTTCCCTATATCCCGTACGAGGTTTGCGGTTACAGCGAGCGCAAGGCGGAGGCGACGGGGCGAAGGGCGGCGTGCACGGCGGGAATCAATCCACCCACCAAGCCCATGGCCAGCGCGAAGGCGAGACCTGCTACCAGCAGGCCCGGGGTGATTCTAAAAGCGAAGGCGAGGTGGGAAAAGGTCTGCCAATTCATGGTGCCGGTGGTATAGCCGTTGAGGGGCAAAACCGCCAGGCAACCGAGCGCTCCGCCCACGAAGGCGATCAGCAGCGCCTCAATCAGAAACGAAGAGACCACGGAGCCGGCGCGGAAGCCCAGAGCACGCATGACGGCGATTTCCCGGCCGCGCTCGGCGACGGCGGAATACATGGTGTTGAGCGCACCGAAGACCGCGCCTATGGCCATCACGGCGGCGACTAAACCTCCCAGCACGGTGATTAGCCGCGTCAAAGTCTCCGACTGCTTGGAGTAGTAATCGACCTCGCGGCTGACGTCCACGTTGAGCCGCGGGTCTTTAGTGATGGCGTCCTTAAAAGCCTGGTAGGCGTCCGGCGAAGCCAGGTGCACCGTGGCGGACTGGAAGATATTGTTGGGGCGCTTGTAGACGTCGTCGAGGACCATGGCGTCGGTCCATACTTCAGAATCGAACGCGGAGCCTCCTGCGTCAAAAATTCCCACCACGGTCCATTCGCCGCCGCCGAAGCGCACCTTGTTCCCCACCGTCAGCCCCGCGTAGGTGTGCGAGGCGTTGCGTCCCGCGACAAGCTCAGAAAGGCCGGGGCGAAACATCCGCCCCTCGACAATGCGGATGTTGCGGCGCACGCTGAGGACGTTCGTGGAAACGCCCCGCACCTGCACGGTGGCGTCGGTGCCCGTCGAGCGCAGGGGGAATGGCGCCACCACCACCACTTCCGAAGTGACCTGCGGCTCGCTGCCCACGCGCGCCACCCCCGGCTCATCGCGGATGATCTTGACGGAATCGAGCGTGATCCCGCTCATCATTTCCGAAGAGGCGCCGGCGCGCATCACAATCGCGTTGCCGTAGGAGCCGGAAGAGACCAGCGTGGCCCGGAAGCCCCGCGCCATCGCCAGCATGGCTACAAAGACGCCCACGGTTCCGGCAATGCCCAGCACTGCAACAATCGCAGATGTCCAACGCGACCGCACGCTGCGCACGTTGTAGATGAGAGGTATGGCCATTTCAATTTCCAGAAATTCAGACCCTGCGCAATGCGTCCACCACGCGCAGGCGCATGGCGTTGATGCCCGGCACTAGCGCGCTTGCCGCCCCCACCAGCAGGGCAAAACCCACGCCGGAGGCCAGCATCGACTTGGACAGAACGAGGTTGGGCAACATGCCGCTGAGGGCGTTGCTGAGCACCGGAATGGCGGCCACCGCCAGGACCAGCCCCAGAACGCCTCCGCACAAGGCCACCACCATCGACTCGGCAATCACCAAAAAGAGCACGGAGCGGTTCTTGAATCCCAGGGCTTTGAGAATGGCGAGCTCGCCGGTACGCTCGCGCACGGAAATCGCCATGGTGTTGCCCGTTACCAGCAGCAGCGTGAAGAAGACGACGCTGCCGATGGTGACAATGAGGAATTGAATGTTGCCGAACTGCTTGACCCAACTCGCCGCAAAGGCGGACTCGGTCTGCGTCTTGGTTTCGTAGGGAGAATTGGTGAACTCGTCGTCAATGGTCTTGGCCACGCGCACGGCGTCGTCAGGCGAATTGAGCATCACCGTGTACCAGCCGACCAGTCCCTTGACGCGCTCCGGCACGCGCTCCTGGAAGTAATCCCATTGAAACCAGAACTGCGTTTCGTCATCCTGCGGGCGCTGGCCGTGATAGATGCCGTCCAGGTTGAATTCCCAGGCGCCGCCGCCCCAGATCGAGGTCTTGATGGGAATGCGGTCGCCGATCTTCCATCCGAAGCGCTGGGCAGTGCGCGCGCCGGCAATCGCTCCCTGGCGGTCCTTTAGAAAGTTGTTCCACTGATCCTCAGGAACCACCAACTCCGGATAAACCACGCGCTGGTATTCAGGATCGATGGCGAACTGCGGGAAGAAATTCTTTTCGTCCTGGTAAATGCCGCCGAACCAGTTGTCATGCGTGACGGCCCGCACGCCCGGAATTCGCGCGATCTTGTCGCGGTAGGCGAGCGGAATGGGCTGAATGATCGAGATGCGGTTGATGGTGACCAGGCGATGTGCGTTGGCAAGATCAGCGCCGCCCGTAAAG
>JBJKQF010000012.1:0-6175 GCA_046705545.1 Terriglobia bacterium | reverse complement strand
GTCCGGATTGCCCCTTTTCCCTGGAAGTAAACGATTCCACGCAAGAAGTGGTCCGTCAAATAGAAAACCAGAAAGAGCGTGGAAGTACAGAAAGCAGTCAGCATGCACACTTTGTGGCGGTGAATCTGTTTCCTTCGGATAAAAACGTAGCCCATACATAACAATGCGGCGCTCAGGCCGTTCAGCCACGCTTCAATGGCAGGAAAGTGGGAAATCATTCTGTTCCTTCCGAAACCCACCAGCGCAACCGGCTACGGATGGGCAGAATTAGAAAGGAGTCCGCGCAGGCTGGAACCTCGTCATCTAGATGGACCGCTTGTCGAACATCATTAGACTGAAAATCAGAGGCAGGTAGATCACCGAAGCCAACACCAAGCGACTGGCCAGTGAATTCGTACGGGCTTTGGCCAGGCGCGCTCCGTGCAGCAGAAAGAAACCTCCCAGCGCCACCGCCCCCAGCAAATAGACCACCCCTGCCTGTCCCGTCAAAGCCGGAATCATGCTCACCAGCACAAGCGCCGCCAGCAGAACAATAATGCGCCGGCCGGTGACCCGCCCTTCCAGATCGTCAGAGGGAAGCATCCGCAGGCCCGCCCGGGAGTAATCTTCCCGGTACATCCAGGCAATCGCCAGGAAATGCGGGAATTGCCACAAGAAGAGAATCGTGTAAAGAACCAGAGCTTCCGCGTTCAGGCTGCCCCGAGCCGCCGCCCAGCCGATCAGAGGCGGCATGGCGCCCGGAAACGCCCCGATCAGGGTGCATAGGTCCGTTCGCCTTTTGAGCGGTGTGTAAATCAGCAAGTAGGTTGCAAGGGTCAAGAGCGCTAGGATACTGGCGAGTGCGTTGACTTCCAGCCAAAGAAGAAGCCCGCCGCCGATGGATAGGAAAATTCCGAAGATCAGCGCCTCAGCGGAGTGAAGACGCCCCGACGGCAGAGGACGGCTTGCGGTACGGCGCATGGAGCAGTCTGAATCACGTTCCATGTATTGATTCAGGGTCCCGGTGCCGCTGGCCACCAGCAAAGTCCCAAAAAGCGCGCTGAGCAGGAGGGCAAAATCCATGGGGCCGCGCCAGGCAAGGTAAAACCCCGCCAAGGTGCTCATCACCACCAGCAGGTTGACTTCCGGCTTGGTCAGAACCCAATAGTCCTGGAGCCTGGCAAGGACAGCCCGACTCAGGTTTTGGTGAGCGGCCGCAGAGGCCGGCACTTCCTTCCCGTTACGTGCTACGTTGCTCACGTCGTGACTCTCAATCCTAATTTTGCTAGCCGCCGATGAGCCCGAAAGGCTCCGCTTGGTCTGAAGGGCCATGACCAGAACCGCAGTATAAGAACCTATAGTCCCGCACAAGATGACCAGGTTCGCAAACTCCGGCCGGCCAATGGAATCAATTATTGTATCATCATTCTGGTCGTTTTTGGGTCAACCTGAGGGAAAATCCAGCTTCCCTTCCCGGCAGGATTTGGTATCCGGAAGGCTACCCTCACAGCTTCACTTTCAGCAGGATCAGAATGTAAATCCACAACACGTCCATGAAGTGCCAGTAGATCGCCGTCACGTCCACGGCAATCCGCTTTGTCGGCGTCCTGAAAATCTTCTTGGACCGGAAAACCAAGTAGATGAGAGCCAGAATTCCTCCCAGCAAGTGGATGCCATGGGCCGCCGTGAGCACATAAAAGAAGGAACTGCTCGGATTGCTGGTGACGTAGATTCCACGGGCCGCCAACTGGCGCCAGGCGAGCAATTGCCCGGCGATGAAGATCATCCCCAGGCCCGTCGTGCAATACAACCAATTCCTAAATTTCTTCTCCGCCTCTCTGCGGAGGGACCTTCGGGAGAACTCCAGCGTCAGGCTGCTTAAGACTAGTATGCCGGTATTGAAATAGAGGACCGACGGGATGGCTCCATGCACCCAGTCTGCAGAGTTCTCCGCCCGTACCAGCATGGCGATGGTCAGAGCCCCGAACAACATCGCGATCGAGACGATTCCCACCCAAATTGCAATACGGTAAGCTCCTGGAGGAAGAGGACCGTTCGGAGGCTGCCGGCGACCGCCCGAACCCGAGCCGCCTGACCCTCCCGGACCTCCGGGGCCGTCGCTGCCCTTTCCAGGCGGCGGTGCGGAGCCCTGCGGAGGTTTCGCTTTGGGCGGCGTTAAAACCGTTGCTCCCATATGGATGCCCCTGCGGATAAGACTAACACGCCCCACCCGCGCCCTAGCAGATTAATAAAGAAATCCCTGCAGAATCTTCCCAGCAGAATTCCCTACTGAAAGTGCTGGCGCCGCCTTTGAAGGCAAAGAGCGAAAGGCAAGAAACTTGAGGAATTATTATGTAATATAACGTTATATTATTATATGTTATCTAATATTATAATACATCGCTTTGAAGGGTTGCTGCGGACGGCCTTGGTGAGTCCGGCTTGCCTTTCGAGATTCTCCGGAGCGTTTCACGTGAAACGTCCCGGCGCTCGGCGATTAGGATGAGCCGTTTGCTGTCACTTACCTTTCCGTTGCTTCTTCCGTCCCCAGATTTTAGAATATCTCCGCATGTTGCCCGCTCACATTGTACGCAGGTTGCTAACCCCATTTGGGGTCGATCTTTCGGATGAACAGGTCGAGCAGCTTCTGACCTACCTCGAGCTGCTGCTGCGTTGGAACAAGAAAATTAACCTGACGGCCATACGAACTCCGGAAGAGTGCGTGACCAGACATTTCGGAGAAAGTTTTCTGCTGGCCCGCGCCCTCCGAGTTACCGGTAGCCTCCTGGATGTGGGAAGTGGTGCCGGCTTCCCCGGCTTGGCACTGAAGATCCTGGTTCCTGAACTGAGTACCACGCTCCTTGAGCCCGTGGGGAAAAAGAGGGCGTTTCTCCGCGAGGCCGCCAGCCGCTGCCAAATGAGCTCGGTCGAGGTCGTCGCGTCGACAATCCAGGAAGCCTCAAGTAAGCACAAACATGGAGACTTCGACCTCATTACGATCCGGGCGCTAGGGAATTTGGACCAATTGCTCCCCTATGCCTTCAGGGTCCTGAGAGCGCAAGGGAGCCTTTGCCTTTGGGTTGGGAGTGACCAGGCGGAGGATGTCATGCGGGCTAACCTCGCGGTTGAGTGGCGTGATCCTTTGCCAATTCCACTTAGCCAAAAGAGGCGGATCCTGGTTGGGAAAAAGCTAAGTTCTCGATGATTCAAAAGGATTTAGTATGATTCTAACCGGGCCGTCAACGGCCCCATCGGACGGATGTTTCACGTGGAACATCCCTTTTCGTCTTGCCTATTGCTCAACACTCTGGTAGTTTCTGTTCCTCATACGAAGGACATCGAAAAATGGGAAGAATCATCGCCATAACCAACCAGAAGGGTGGAGTCGGGAAAACCACAACGACCATCAATCTTGCGGCCTCCCTCGCCACTCAGGAAAAGTCCGTCCTGGTGGTTGATTGTGACCCGCAAGGGAACACCACCAGCGGCCTGGGATTTCCCAAAGATCCCTCCCGTCTCTCGCTCTATAGCGCTCTGGCCCTCAATTCTTCACTCGAGGAGTTGATTCTTCCTGGCCCCATTGATCGCCTGCAGTTGATACCCTCTGACAAGAGTTTGGTAGGCGCCAACGTTGAACTGGTCACGCGGGAAGACCGCGAACAGATACTTCGCCACAAATTGGAGCCTTTGAGGGAAAGATTCGATTACATTCTGCTCGATTGCCCTCCGGCGCTTGATTTGCTAACTCTTAACGCCCTCGTAGCCGCCGAATCCGTTCTGGTACCCATACAATGCGAGTATTTCGCCCTGGAGGGCGTTTCGGAGCTTCTGGATACACTCATCCGCGTCCGTCGCTCCCACAACCCCAAGCTCGCAGTCGAGGGCATTCTGCTCACCATGTTCGATGAGCGCACCAACCTGTCCCATCAAGTTCGTGACGACCTGAAGGACTTTTTCGGCGACCAAGTCTTTAGCACCATGATCCCTAGAAATGTTCGCTTGGCCGAGGCGCCAAGCCATGGCAAGCCCGTCATTCTTTACGACCCAGAGTGCCGGGGATCTGAGAGCTATCTTCAACTTGCCAAGGAGGTTATGAGCCATGACCAGAAAGGCATTGGGGCGCGGCCTTAACGCATTGATTCGTGAGCCGGAGGCTCAGGAGCACGCATCCGCCCAGCCACCCACGCCAGGACTTGAACGAATCCAGCTTACTTTGATTGACCCGAACCCCTTCCAGCCTCGCAGAGAGCTTCCGGAAAGCGGTCTCGAGGAGCTCGCCAATTCCATCCGTTCAAGCGGCGTACTGCAACCCATTCTCGTGCGGCCCGCTGGCGACCGCTATCAACTGGTGGCCGGAGAACGCCGCTGGAGGGCATCAAAGCGCGCCGGCGTTGACACCGTTCCGGCGATAATCCGTGACATTCCTGACGCTGAAGCCTTAGAGTTGGCCCTTGCTGAAAACCTCCTCCGCGAACAGCTTAACCCCATCGAGGTGGCGCAGGCCTACGATCAGCTCCAGAAGAAGTTCCACCTGACTCACGAGCAGATTGCGGAGCGCCTGGGAGTCAATCGGTCCACCGTCACCAACACGCTCCGGCTGCTGAGCCTGGATCCGGAAGTTCAGAGGCTGGTTGCTGAAAACAAAATCTCAGCTGGCCACGCTCGTTCGCTCCTGAGCATCACTTCCCAGGAAACGCAGAAGAAACTCGCCAAGCAGGTAATTGAAAAGGGATTCTCCGTCCGCAAGCTGGAGAGTCTGGTGGCCAGCCGCTCGGCTGCCAAGGTGCCCGAAGCGGAGAAGCCCGAGTCGGCAGTCGATCCTAACCTGCGTGCGGCGGTCTTGGAGATGGAGCGAGCGTTGGGCACGCGAGTACGGGTGGTAGGCGGCGACAAGCGAGGCAGGATTGAAATCAGCTACTTCTCGCCGGAGGACCTGAATCGTATTTATGATAAGATAATACATCAATAGATTCTATATCACTATTAGTTAATTCCATCATCTCATCGATTGCATCATCAGCCAGCGCGGGAACGGAGGCCTCATGGCGTTTAAGTTTCGCGACCTGCTGCGCAAACGGCAGCCTACTGACTTTGTGGACCAAGAACTCGTGGGCCTGCTTGAGCCCGGGATACAGTTCGAGGGCAAGCTGCACATCTCTACCGGCATGGTCCGGCTGAACACCCACCTCAAAGGAGAGATCGTTTGTGAAGGTGTTCTGGTTCTCGCCGAATTGAGTGAGGTGGAGGGGGAGATTCATTCCAAGCTCGTCAGCGTGGCCGGCAAAGTAAAAGGGGCGATTCACGCCGCTGACCGGGTTGAAATCAAGGCCCAAGGCTTGGTGCTGGGGGATATTTATACCCCTTCGCTGGTTGTCGAGCCAGGTGGATATTTCGACGGTCAATGCCACATGCCCGATGCCGCCCCTGAAAGCCATGCCGCCAAGCCAAAAGTGAAAGCCTGAGGGCGGGCCTGTAATAGGAATCCCAACCACAGCCATAGAATCAAGCGAGATCCGGCCACTTTTGCTTTCCCAGTTGGGCTCTTGCTCGGTACACTTGAGGGAAGGGGATTGACCAATCACCCAGGGGCGACTGCAATCATGAAGCTGGTCGTCGTAGGCGGACACTCACGGAATATCGGCAAGACCTCGGTAATGACGGGGTTGCTCCGTTCCCTGACTCCTCCCCGCTGGGCCGCCGTCAAAATCACGCAATACGGCCACGGTATCTGCTCGCTGGACGGAAAACCCTGCTCCTGCGAGCCGGATGAGCACGGCTTCGTCGTGACTGAAGAGAAGGACCGTCGCGGCCGTGCAGACACCTGCCGATTTCTGCAGGCGGGCGCCCAACGCGCACTCTGGCTGCGAGCGCGCCAGGGGCAACTGGCCGCTGCACTGCCTGCGCTCCATCGCGCGCTGCGCGGGGAAGAGTGGGTTATGATCGAGAGTAACAGTGTGCTCGGCTTCCTCAAGCCCTCTGTCTATCTCTTTGTCCTTGATCCTTCCCGGCAGGATTTTAAGGCTTCCGCCCGCAATTACCTGGACCAGGCCGACCCATTGATAGCATCAGATTCCCTCACAGGATCAAACCCCTCGCCCGAGGTTAACGACAACATCCTCATCCGCAAACCCTAATTTCTAGTTTCGCAACAGGATTTCCGAAGCCAAGAACTCAGCGATTTTGTCCGGGAGAAGAT
>JBJKQF010000011.1:0-3374 GCA_046705545.1 Terriglobia bacterium | reverse complement strand
ACGTATGTTGCTGTAGGAGATACCGGCGTTACCATTTCTTCAGACGGTCTAAATTGGATTTCAACAATCCCATCTCCAGGACCACAGGGGGCCGGTTTAGGGGACGTTGCGTTTGGAGCCAATATGTTCGTTGCGACAGGCATCAATAACGGGGTGGTTGACGATAGCGGACATATTTACATCTCGCTATATGGAAGCTCGTGGGGTCAATTGAGCATGCCCTGTGGCAGATATGTCAGCTTCTGCAATGGAATTTTTATCATACCAAGCGGGGCAGGGACGAATCTGCTTTCTTCAGACGGCTTCAATTGGGCCGCCCACGAAACTGGAGTGGCAGGGTGGATGGGAAAGGTGTTTTTTTCGAATGGAGCTTTCATATCACGCACTGCTTCACACCTTGTGACGTCAGCCGATGGAACAAACTGGTTCGAATATCCAACACCGCTTCCAGGGTATCCTATTCGAGGGCGTGATATCGCCACCGATGGCACGAGAATGATCGTGACTGGTGGCTTCACACCGGCGGATTACGAACCCTACACCGGGTCTGTCTATCTTTCGGATCCGTTGGTAGGAATTACCATCACGAACACCTCGCCTGTTTCTGTTGGGTGCTACGGTTTGGTCGGCAGTTCGATAAGACTCGAGTATTTGGAGACGTTGTCAAACGAGGGAACCAACCACTGGCAGACGCTGACAAACTTTCAACTTCAAAGCGACCCCGACTGGATTATTGATGCGACCAGCGCAAACTCCGCTCAACGCTTTTACAGGGAGGTCTTGCTGCCTTAGATCGTTGGGCCGCGTTTTCAGGTCATAATTCGCTTACTGTTCTGACTGATGTTCCCCCTGGGGCAGCATAGGGTCGGCAGGCAGGTGGTTTGCGCAAGTGGCTGTTATTTGCGCCCCTTGCGCGGGTTGCGCAGGCGGTTCACGTTCGGTTTTCTTAGTGACAACATCGGCGCGGCAATCTTCGGGAAAACCTGCAGCACTTCGGTTTGGGCCTCCGGATAGCTGTCGGCTAAATGCCACAGCTCCTCTTTGGGGTCTCCCAAGCAGACCAGGCAAACGGCCTTCAAACGTTCCATCGCATCCTCGACCGTCAAGCCCAGCGGAGCCACTCGCCGGTCAATCTCCCGGGCCAGCTTCAACGCCAGCATCGCCACCACCGCGTGCCCTCGGGTCCGTTCCTCCTTGCGCAAGTAAATCGGGCGCAATTCGAGCAGCCCCGTCTTCAACGTGCGAAAATCTCGCTCCACTTGCGTGAGGTCCAGATACCGATCATGGACTTGCTGGGTACTGGCCACTTCGGCGGGCAGGTCGCTCTCGATGACATAACAACCGTCCAGTTGCTCGGCTTGCTCGCGCGCGCTGGTGTCTTCGGACCACACGACCCGGCGGCCCTCCAAACGCACGCTGACCCACCGCTGGAGATGATACTTTTGGAGCAGCGCTTGAGCCTGCTGCAAGGAACTCTGCTCCCGCCGACTGGCCGATTGTTCCACCGCCTCATTGCGCGCCTGGATTTGGGCCTTCACTTTCTTCCATTGGTCGGCGCGCCGCGCCCGCTCCCGCGCCCGGGTTTGGGGATTGCACCGCAGGATGTAACGCCTGCCTTGGGCTTGGACTTCCGCCGGCTGGTCCTCAAAGAGTTCCAGTTGCAGTATGCCCTTCTTCAGCAAGGCCCGAATTTGCGGATCGGTCAGCGCGCTCACATACCGGAAATGAGCTTCTCCCAGGGCCTGCTTGCCCATCCGTTTGATCATCCCCCGATCCCCAACCAGCGCCACTTCCTTGCCCCCAAAGCGCGCCTTGACCTTCTGCACCGCATCTAAAAACGTCGGCGCATCGCCCGTGTTGCCCCGATACAGTTCAATGGACAGCGGCTCTCCCTGCCCGTCGGTCAGCAGACCCGCCACCACCTGCTTCTTGCCTTTCTTGATATCGCGCCCATAGCCGTACGCCGCCAGCTCATTATGCTGCCCCTCGAAGTAATGGCTGGTCACGTCATAAAGAAACACCGCGGAGGTGGCGCCCTCCTGCCGGCGCGCGGCCAGTTGGTCCTCAATGCGCTGCTGATGTGCTTCCAAATACTCCAGCGCCTCGTAGAGATCGTCCTCGTCAAAGCGCCCGACCTGGAGCACCTCCCGCACCGCGTGTTGCTCGCTGCACCGCGCCGCGGACAGGCGGCTGCCTTGATGGAACACCCGCGCATAGACCAGATACAAGGCCAGGCGCTCGACCCGCCGGCTCTGGCCCACGGCCTGAACGATCCCCAGCTCCCCGGCCAGGGCGTGCAGGGCGGCCAGCACGCCATAACAGGGTCCCAGGTGAACTCCCGCCGAGGCCGAAGCGGCCGGTTGCCCGCGGGGCGCGGGCGACTGAGCCGCCATACTGGATTGGCCTTTGCAATAGGATTCGATGAGGCCAATCAGTTCCTGGGGCAGTTTGGAGAGGTTGGCCAGGGTTTGGTGGACCACCACGGATTTGGGAGGCTGGGTTCCCGCACCAGGCCGGCCCCGGGGACGCTTGCCCGGGACCCGCTTGCCCTGAATGAGCAAGACCGATTGGTAGCGCTTGCCGCCAATGGTCGTGGCATTGCGTTTGACGTACATGGCCCGAGGGTAAGCGGATCGGGAAAAAAGGCAAGAGTAATATAGCTATATTAGAGACAACACATAATCCTTGCAAAGTGCCTGCATTTACACGGTGGATTCAATGAAAACCCCATCATAATGGGGGAACATCAGTCTGCCATTGATTGAAAACTTCACGAATGCGAATTTGCCAAAAAAAACCGGCGATCCGCTTTCGCGAATCGCCGGGAACCAAACCCAATTCAGAAGAGCACTTTACAGAGCAAAGCGCATTCCAGCAGATATGAAGGGGAATTTTGACGCCTTCTCATCGAGCGAGAAAGCGGCGGGGAATACAGAAACGGATTTCTCCAGGTCTGTATTTAGGGTAACTGTTAGCATGCGTGCTGTTTGAGCATTCAATATTCCAGCGGTCGAACAAACTGCGCGTATGCGCGTACGTTGATTCCCAGCATTTCTCCTTCTCTGCGAGTGTCCTGTTTTCTTTTACCGATGTCCCGGAAGTTGACAGGTCTGCCGACTTTGTCTTGCGCGACAAGCTGATTGGAAACACCAGCTTGGTTTGCCAGCAGTCAAGCCAGCTCTTTCAGAACGAAAGACGGAGGGTTCTTTCGCGAAGCTGCTCTTCCCATCGTCCAAAGTAGCTGTAGAGACTCTACAGCACCACCAACTGCTTAATTAGATCGGCTTGATCGGATGAGGCGGAATGTTGGCGCTCCTGCCAATACTGATCCAGAACGGTCAGCTCATGGTCCAGTTGTTCGCGTTGCGTGAGGA
>JBJKQF010000010.1:0-23370 GCA_046705545.1 Terriglobia bacterium | reverse complement strand
TGGTGCAGAACCACCGGCAGCTACTCTTCTTTTTTGACATGACATCAATTCAGATTCCAGAACTCTTGCGCGCCCTGCGCTCAGCCCGGAACTTTATCAAAACGCAGTTGACCCCTGCCGATCTGGTGGCCGTCGTCACTTACTCCAGCAATCTGCGCGTCCTGCAGGATTTCACCAACGACCGCAACGCGCTTTCAAATGCGATCCAAAACATCCAAGTCGGCAAGTCTTCAACACTGGCTTCCAACGGCAGCGTGGGTGAAGCGGGCGGAACGGATTCCTTCGGCAACACCATCGTGACACAGGATACGGGCGACGCATTCACTCCTGATGAAACCGAGTTCAACATATTCAACACTGACGAGAAGCTTTCCGCTTTGCAATCGCTTGCCAAGATGCTCCAGCCCGTGCCGGGCCGCAAGTCGGTCATCCATTTTTCCAGCGGCATCGAGCAAACGGGCGTGGACAACGAAGCGCAGCTCCAGGCCACCGTCGATGCGGCAAACCGGGCGGATGTTTCCTTCTACACGCTGGACGCCCGCGGGCTTGAAGCGCTGCCACCGGGCGGCGACGCCCCCGCGGCCAGCCCCTCCGGGACCGCCATTTACACCGCAAGCGCCGTCTCCTCTCAGGTCAGTTCTCTGCACAACAGCCGCGAGACGCTTTCCACACTCGCCACGGACACGGGCGGCCGGATGTTTACCGACCTCAATAATTTTGCGCCGGTCTTCAACTATGTCCAGAAAGAGAATTCCACTTACTACCTGATCGGTTATAGCCCGTCCAACACCAAGGCGGACGGAAAATTTCGCAGAATTCGCGTGCAGTTGGTGGCCGGCCACGGCATGAAAGTGGAAGCCAGGCCGGGCTACTACGCCCCGGTCAGTTTCCGGCATTCCTCGGGTCAGCAGAAGGAGCTTCAGCTTCAAGAAGCGCTCAATTCCGAAACGCCGTTTCTTGATCTTCCCTTGGCCATCGAAACCGTTTACTTTTTGCAGCCCGATGGCCGCTATTACGTGGTGCTGGCGGCCAAGATTCCCGGCTCCTCAATTCCTTTCCATCAGCACTCGTCCGTCCACCGAACTCAATTCGATTTTGCCTGGCGCGCCACCAATGCCCAGGGCAAGGTGGCGGGCGGTCTGCGCGACACGCTGCCCCTCAAGGTGAATGTTGCCACGTACCAGAAAGTTCTGAAGGGCAATATTCTTTATGAAGGTGGAATTGTGTTGCCGCCCGGAACTTATAAGCTCAAGGTTGTGGCGCGTGAAGATCTGACCGGAAAGATGGGCACGTTTGAAAAGCCCTTGGTGCTTCCTCCGGTCAGCAAGACGGCATTTCAACTGAGTTCCGTCGTCGTGTCGAACGAACTTTCCAAGAAGCCTCCGGCCCAGCCGCAGCGTGGCCCCTGGGAAATGAACGTCGAGGATAATCCCCTCGATTCCGGGTCACAGGCGATCCTGCCGAGCGTGACGCGTGTTTTTCGCACCAGCCAGAATCTCTACGTCTATCTCCAGTCTTATGCGGGCCACCCGGAGCCCGCCGGCAAACACGTCAAGCGTTCAGGGAAGGCCGTCCCGCCCTCCATGGCGGTGATTTTCTTCCGGAATGGCGCGCAGATTTCCGTGGCGGGACCTTACCCGGCGCGATCGGGAAAATCGGGCGGCGGGACCGCAACGTATTTCACGAAAATCCCGCTCGCCAAATTTCCCCCGGGACGCTACTGGATGCAGGTAAACGTGCTTGACCCCTCCGCCGACCAAGTAGCCTTTGCGCGGGTTCCGCTGGCAATCATGCCGGCGCTCAAACCTTCCGGGCCCGAACCAACAGCACCGCCGGGCGCTCAGTCGCGTTAGCTCCCGCCCCTTTCACCACAGCGGCCTGGTCTGAAACAATTAAGCGTCCCCTCTGCCCATTGCATTGGGGAATGGTTGGGAGTATGTTACGAATCAATCGAAAGGCTAAAGGGGGAATCACAAGATGAACGGCCAAGCAATTAATTGGGATGCGAAACGCCGGCAGCTGATCGATGATGGCTATTGCCTGGTGGTGAACCTCCTCACCCCCGCGGACGTGGAGGAACTGCGCACGGTGACGGACTCCTTGATCACGCGAATGTCCGAAGAGGAAGCTCGCCGTCAGCGTTCCACGGGAAGTCTGATTCCGGTGGTTAACGATCAGCGCCTGGCGCAAATAATTGCCCATCCGAAGGCGCTGGCGGCGCTGGAATCGATGGGGTTCCGCGACAACCGCTTTCAATCCGGTTACGTCATCAGCAAACCTCCGCAGAGTCCGCAGCTCTTCTGGCATTTCGACTGGGGATTCTGGAACCATCCGATCAGTTATGAACCAGTCCCCGTGCAACTCTTCTTGATGTATTACCTGACTGACACGACCCCCGCCAACGGCTGCCTGCGGGTCATTCCCGGCTCCCATCTGCGGGAGACTCCGCTGCATAAGGTGATTGCCGACGCGCATTCGGAGGAGTTGAGCCAGGCCAAGGATTTGAAGCGCACGGAATTTCAAGCACAGCCGGGAGAAGTCAATGTCATGGTCAAGGCGGGAGACTTGGTGATCGGTGACTCGCGCATCATGCACGCCGCGCACGCCAACACCAGCGGCCAGAAGCGCACGGTGGTCACCCTCTGGTTTCATCCGAATTATCAGGACATGCCGGAAGAGCTGAAAGCCGCCTTCGAGACGCGCAAGGACCCCGTGCCGCCGGGCTGGACGCCGGAATCTCTGCGCCTGCTGGATTCCGTGCTGATCAACTATCAGGGCCAGAAGGAACCGGTCAATTTCAGCCGCAAGAGATTGGGCCGTGAGGAAGCGCAAAAACGCTGGGCGCAGCGCGCCTAGGCTGGGCCCTGGCGTGCGGAAGAAAAATGCCTCAACGTAAACGCGCGGCGCTTTCCGGTTCCGCGGACAACGTTCCCTGGTCAAGCCACTCGCGAGCCAGCTTGCGGATGGCTCCAAAGCTGCGGCTCATGCCGGTCAGTGTGTAAAAAACGCGGCTCGACGTCCAGCGGTTGAGCTTCATATCGCGAGCCTCTACGGGAAAATCTCTCCTGGCGTTTTTAATTGGCTTATCCACAATGTAGTGGGAGAAAGGGCCAAAGCTGTAAGGATAAGGTGAGCCCGGCTTGTAGTCGTGGGTTTGAGAATTCAGCCAGCCGATCGGCCAGTGGTCCCAGCGCGTCGAACCCCATCCCCAGCCTCCTGTGTCATTGAACGAGTGGTCCACCACCTGGCTTTTTTCCGGAGGAAAGCCGCTCGCGCCTCCCAGGATGGTAAATAAATACCCCTCCTTGAAGGGCATCACCAGGGCGAATCCCGGCGAATGGGAAATCTCCAGCAGCAACTCGGGCGTCCCGCGCCGGCGTGCTTTGCCCTCGTCGTCCCAGTAAACGTCATACTGCAAGTCGGAATAAGCCGCGAGCACGGCGCCTACGTGGTAATCGCCGTGCTGCGGGTCCTGCGGGAACAGCTCCTTCCAGGTGGTTCCGGTGGGAGCGAGCGCAAAAAAATCGATGGGCTGCCAGCTATAGCCGTCAGGCTTGCCGGGCATCAGCGTTTCATAAGTGAGGCGGCGCCAGACGTAGCCGTTGGGCGAGGCCACGTAATCTTCCGTGCCGCGCAAGGCCGGATGCGAATCGTCCAGCTTATTAACGCAGCAATAGTTCCAGCGAACCCAAACGCGCTGTGGGCCGCTCTGGATGATGTCCACGGAACTGTTGTGTTCCTTGCGCCCGTTCTGGTTGAAGAGCTCAGCCCAGCCGGTGTTGTCCTCGAAAAACTGGTTGCAGAGCCCCACCCCGTTGGGCAACTCCATCCAAGGGCAGTAGCTCGCCTCGTGGCTGAAGACAAACCGGTGTGATCGGTCCTTCCAGGAGACAATAATGGCCTTCTTGGGATTCAAGTCAGCGTGCGGAGGGCTGGGCTCAAGAGATCCCCGGTAGTGCCCCGGTGCATAGTCGCTCACCTGGAATGCTGAAACACCCGTCGTCCGAAGCTTGGCAAGCTCAGCGAGGGTGATGGGAGAAGGCTTCTTGTAGAGCGGGTCGGGCGCAACCGCGCCTTGCGCAGAGGCTGCTCCCTCAGTTGGGCGCGCCGCAGCAGACGGCGCCGTGCCTTCCAGTGTCCCGAATCCTCCCAGCGCCAAACTTGAGCCCGCCACAACTTTTTGCACAAACTTGCGGCGCGTGATAGCCATATTCTTCCCTCCGGAATCTATGCTGCGTGCCGGCGCGAATTATACCACCCCACTCCTGCCCACCTCGATGCGCGTCCTCTAAAACACAAGGAGTCCAATCGCGTTTTTCGGCTGCCTCGGCCAGGAAGTCGGCGCGGCATCCTTCGCCACTGATTGCAGCAACGCGGCCGCGAACTCGCCAGGGGGATGTATACTGCAGTGTCGGAAGACGGAAGAACAGAGATTCATGTTGATGCTACGCTGCTCCCAAAGCAGTCGCGAAACGGATGGGGCAATAAGCAAGGAGGAAAGTTCATCATGCAGGAGTTTGATGTCTGCATCGTAGGGTCCGGTGCTGCGGGCGGGACCATGGCCAAGGAACTTTGCGAAGGAGGCGCCAAGGTCATTCTGCTGGAAGCCGGCGCGGAAGTTCGCCCGTCGCAGTTTCTTTCTCACAAGTGGCCTTACGAGCTGCCCTATCGCGGTTTGAGAGGGGAGAAGGAAGCGCCCTTCTATCCTAAAGACATTTCAACCGTGCGCTATGAAGGCAGCCACCAAGTGCAAGTGGACCGCGTGCGGGTTCTGGGCGGCCGGACACTGCATTGGAACGCCCTCTGCTTACGCTACGCTGCGCGGGACTTCAGGGAGTGGTCGTTGGAGGGATTCGGGGAAGACTGGCCGCTCACCTATGAAGAGATTGAACCTTACTACGACCGCGCCGAACAGATTATGGGCGTCTGCGGCCACGACGACCACCTTGAAATCCTGCCGGCCGGCAAGCACTACATGCCTGCCATCCCCTGGCGATGCAGCGAACACATTATGAACCGCGCCACTAAGAAAATGGGGATTCCGATGATCTCGGCCCGCAAGGCCTTGAATACCCAGCCTTATGACGGCCGGCCCCCTTGCCATTATTGCGGCCACTGCATGACCGGCTGCATGGTTTCCGCCATTTTCACCTCTCCGGATTCCATGCTGCCCAAAGCCCGTGCCACCGGGAACTTCACGCTCCGACAGAACGCCATTGCGAGAGAAATATTGGTGGATCGCGAAGGAAGAGCGCGAGCGATTTCCTTTATCGATCGCCAGACGCGACGGGAAGAGCAAGTGAGGGCAAAGATTATTGTGGTTTGCTGCGCGACGGTGGAATCCGCCCGGTTGCTGTTGAATTCACGCTCGCCGCAGCATCCGGCGGGGGTTGGTAATTCCAACGGCGTTGTGGGCCGCTACTTGCACGGTCATATGGGGGGAACGATCTCCGTCTATTTGGAGGAACTGGAGGGTTTAAAACCCTTCAACCAGGATGGCGCGACGGATAGCGTTTATATCCCGCGCTACAACCAGCTCTTTGGGCAGCGTGGCTATGCAGGTGGCTGGGGCATCCAGGTGAACAACCTATATCCCTCTCAATACATGTTTCCCTACCAAGCGGGACGTATTCCCGGCTACGGGGCGCAATTCAAGGGACGCGTGCGCCGAATGCAGCCTTCGTTCCTGTTTTTTGACAGCTTCGGGAGACTCGTTGCCAGTCCGGAGAATTACGTCGGAGTCGATCGCGCTCAAGTAGATGATTACGGGATACCCATCCCCGTGGTTCGCTTTACTTTCGGAAAGAATGACAATGCGCTGGCTCAAGCCATGGAGCAGAGTATGAGGGAAATCGGCTCCCACCTGAAGGGCACCGTGTATGGAGATTTTGGAGGAGTCATGGGTTTTTACAGCCATGAAGTCGGAACCATTCGGATGGGGAAGAATCCCAAGACCTCGGCCCTAAACGGCTTCTGCCAGTCGCATGATGTGAAAAACCTGTTTGTCACGGATGGTAGTTGTTTTACCTCAGCCAGTGAAAAGAACCCCACGTTGACCATCATCGCCCTCTCAATCCGGGCGGCTGATTACATCAAAAAGCAACGCAAAATTGGCGGGCTGTAAAAAAGAATTCGCCCTGCTGTCGCAGAGACCAGAGGGCCGCGCCGCTCGCCCGACAGCCGGGTTTTACAGCGCCGTTCTTCCGGCCTGAGGTCTCCGCCTCCGCTGATCTAACAGATTGGTAAGAAGGGGCTTTATTGCGTGTCGTCTTGAGCCCACGCGCCAGGCGCAGGAAGATCCCGGCGCGGGGTCGTGATCGTATTCTGCGGGAGGTGGTATAGTCTTGGTCGGGGGGTTCAGCAGCCAATTCCTGGGAGGAAGTAGCTTGAAGAACGGGTTTCGAAAGTCGGAAGCAGGTGTCGGGAAGGGTTTGGTTTTTGTCCTGCTCGTATTGATCGTGGCGCTGGGTACGCTGGGTTGGAAAGTCTTGAGCCATGAGGCGCCCTCCATCCAGGTTCAAGGCCAGCTGCGCGGGATCGGGAAAAGCACCGTGGTTCAATTCAAGGTGAGCGACCCGAAGCATCCTTTAAAGAGCGTGCGAGTGGAACTGCGCCAGGGAGACCGCACCTTTACAGTCCCCCTCACAAGCGAGATTCACAACGTGCCGCCCGCGCCCTGGTGGAAGATCTGGAAAGAGCAGCCCGCAAGCCAAGGCGACTTTAAAGCGCGGATCGGGCGCGACGCCATCCCGGACTTGAAGGAAGGTCGGGCATCGCTTGAAATCGTGGCGAGGAATGATTCCTGGGGCAACTTCTTCCGCGGCGGAATGAGCGAAACAGCTTTCGACCTGCCGGTGCGCTTCCATCCGCCGGAAGTCAATGTGGTAACCACGCAAAGTTACGTGAACCAGGGTGGGTGCGACCTGGTGGTGTTTACTGTTTCTCCCGGAACCTCGGAATCAGGAATCCAGGTGGGCTCATACTACTTTCCGAGCTGGCCGGTGAAGGCGTCGCTGCCCGGCACGCGAATGTGCCTGTACGCGTTCCCCTACAATTTGGAACCCAAGACCCCCATCCACATCGTAGCGCGCGACGATGTAGGCAACCAGACGGTGGCGAGCTTCTCCTACCAAGTGACACGCAAGAAATTCCGCAAGGGAACTATCAATTTGCAGGACAGCTTTATGCAGCGTGTGGTGCCGGCGATCCTCAGCCAGACTCCCGAGTTGAAAGACCAGGGAAACCTGCTGAAGAATTACCTGATGCTAAACCGGCGCCTGCGCATGATCGACTCGCAATTGCTGGTGGCCTATTCGCAAAAAACGGCTTCCCGCTTCCTGTGGAACCAAGCCTTCGTGCGCTTTCCTCACTCAGAATCGGAAGCCCATTTCGCCGATTATCGAACCTACTACTACAACGGACAAGAGGTTGACCACGAGACCCACCTGGGCGACGATCTGGCCTCCACCGAGCACGCTCCGGTGCCCGCCGCCAACAGCGGCGTAATCGTCTTCGCGCACTACTTTGGTATTTACGGCAACGCCGTCCTGATCGACCATGGCTGCGGATTGCAGACTCTCTATGGGCATCTCAGCTCCTTTGCCGTCAAGGCGGGCGAGCACGTGGAACGCGGACAGATCATCGGTCACAGCGGAGAGACAGGACTGGCGGGAGGAGACCATCTCCACTTTTCGGTTTTGCTGGACGGCGTTTTTGTAGATCCTAACGAGTGGTGGGACCCACACTGGGTCCGCGACCGCATCGAAGCCAAGCTCCAGCCCTATCAATAGAAAAAGAAGACAGGAAATCCCTCCTGGCTCCACCGCTGCCAATTTTCACCAGAGCCCTCCGCGGCAGGAGTGACCGGTTACGGCAAGGGCGCCACGCGCTTCAGGTAAAACGCAAAGAACCTGTCAGGATTCGTGTGCAACGCCACGGTGGCGTTGGAAGGCTTAGCGGCGGCCATACGCGTGAAGCCGTTCGAGTCAACCTCAATGGCCAGAGGTTTGGTTTCGCAGAGGCTGGGGTCAATCACCATGGCCACCGCCATGGGATCAAAGAGGGTGGGCGTGCGCTGGTTCCAAAGCTGATCCAGCAGCGTCAAAGCGTCGGTGAGCGGAGTCAGTTGAGTGAAGATGCGATGCCGGTCCGGGCGGCGGAGCTGCAGCATTGCCGTCACGTCGAGCGGCACCATCAGAATTGGCACGCCGGAACTGAACACCTTCTGGGCCGCCGTGGGGTCCGCCGCCATGTTGTATTCCGCCGTGGGATTCGGGTCGTCACCGTACCCATGGGCGATGGATCCTCCCATCAAAACGATTTCCTTAATCTTCTGAGTGATCTTCGGATCCTTCGCCAGCAGTGCGGCAAGGTTCGAGAGTGGGCCGATCTCCACAATGGTGACTTTTTCCGGCTCGCGGCGAAGAATTGTGTCCATCAGACTGACGGCGCCGACCGGGCGGATTTGAGGGCTGCTGAAGTGCTTGGCCCAGCGCGTCTGTTCGCTGGGCAGCGGCCTTCCCGGCGCTCCGGCGGCCACCGGAACCTTCCGCGCCCCTCCTTCCCAAAGGAGCTTGGCGGCCAGGCGTGCTCGTGCCTGAGTGTCCCCGGAAACCGTCGTGACACCCAACAAGTCGAGCTCCGGGCTCTTCAGCACCAAGGCCAGCGCGAAGGCGTCATCAATGTCCGTCCCGATGTCCGTATCCACTAGAATGGGAATCTTCTTGGAGGGGACTGCGGCGCCCAGGAGGGTGGGCCACAGCAAAAGGAACAGCGATATCAAAATAGTCTTTCGCATGCCTTCTTGTCCCGGTGACGCGCAGGCGGCAGGCCGCTCCCGGCCTGCCGGAAGGATTATTATTCTTCTTCTTCCTTGCCGTGCCCGGCGGCCTTGGCCTCAGCGACGATCTTGTCCGCAATCTGCTGCGGAACGACGTCGTAGTGAGAAAACTCCATCAAGTAAGTTCCCCGACCCTGGGTCATGGAAGTCAGGTCGGAGGCGTAGGTCAGCATTTCCGCCAGAGGCACCTGAGCCTTGATCACCGTGGAGTGGCCTTTGGGCTCCATCCCCTGAATGCGCCCGCGGCGGCCCGTCAGGTTGCCCATGATGTCGCCGGAATAGTTTTCCGGCACCGTGACCTCGGCGATCATAATGGGTTCAAGCAAGCAGGGCCGGGCCTGCTCCATGCACTTCTTAAAGCCCATCGACCCAGCAATCTTGAAGGCCAGTTCGGAGGAATCGACGTCGTGGTATGAGCCGTCGTAGAGGATCACACGGAAGTCCACCACGGGATAACCCGCCAGATAGCCGCGCGCAGCGGATTCTTGAATGCCCTTTTCCACCGCCGGAATGTAATTCTTGGGGATGGCGCCTCCAAAAATATCGTTAACGAACTCGAACCCCGTCCCGCGGGCGAGCGGCTCCATCTTGATCTTGCAGTCGCCATATTGCCCATGGCCGCCCGTCTGCTTCTTGTAACGTCCTTGCGCGTCGGCCTTGCCGCGGATCGTTTCGCGATAAGGAATCTTGGGGGCCTTCAGCGTCACCTCGACGTTGTAACGGCGCTTGAGTTTGGAAACCGCGATCTCCACGTGCTGCTGTCCCGAACCCGAGAGCAGAAATTCCTTGGTCTGCGCGTCGCGCGCGAAACGCAGCAGCAAATCCTCCTCCAACATGCGGTGAATGGCGGTGGAAAGCTTGTCCTCATCGCCACGTGACTTGGGCTCAATGGCAAAGGAGATCGCAGGCTCGGCAAGCTGGATCTTGGGATAAATAATGGGAGCCTGCTTATCGCCCAGAGTGTCGCCCGTAAGGGTTTCCTTGAGCTTGGCTACAACTCCAATATCGCCCGCGTGCAGCTCCGGAACGGGATTTTGCGTCTTGCCCTGCGGCGCGGCGATATGGGCAAAGCGCTCTGCCGTGTTGCGGTTAAAATTTGTCAGCGTTGCTTCCGTTTTCAACACGCCCGACATGACTTTGAATAGACTTAGGCGACCGGCGAAAGGATCGGCGACGGTTTTGAAAACGTATACCGACGCGGGCTCGTCATTGGCCATGCGACGCTCCAGAGGCTCGCCCTCCGGGCTCTGGCCTTGCATTTTGCCTCGTTCCACCGGCGAGGGCAGATAATCAGCGACAAACCGGAGCAGGCTTTCCGTTCCAATACTGGGCAGGCCCGCGGACACCAGAACAGGCGTCAGGCGGTTTTCCGCCATGGCATGCTTAAGGCCCGGAACCAGATCCTCGAGGGGAATCGTACCCTTTTCAAAAAATTCCTCCAGGAGCTGATCGTTCCCCTCCGCCACCATCTCCACCAGAGCTTCATGGGCCGCCGTGGCAGCCTCTTGCATATCCGCGGGAATCTCGCTGTCCTTAGCCTTGCCGGAAGCGTTTCCCTCGTAGAGCGCGGCGCGCATCCTGACAAGATCAATGACGCCGTGAAAGTCCTTTTCCTCACCGATGGGCAATTGCACAGGAATCACTGAACGCCCGAACGTGGCGCCCAACGCGTCGAGCGTCCGCTTGAAGCTTGCCCGGTCGCGGTCCATCTGATTGATCACCAGCACACGGGGTAGTTTGTATTTTTCGCAGAACCCCCAGGACTTTTCGGTTTGCACTTCAATGCCGCTGACGGCGTGAACCAGCAGGAGCGCTGCATCAGCGGCCGCCATCGCGGCCTCTGCTTCATAAAGAAAAATATTGAAGCCGGGTGTATCGATCAAATTCATCTTGACGCCGTTCCATTCAGCGTAGGCCAAGGCCGCGCTGATGGAGAAACCTCGCTCAATCTCTTCTTCGTCATGGTCTGTGATCGAAGAACCATCGTCCACTTTCCCCAGGCGATTAACCATCCCCGCGGCGTAAAGCAACGCGGAAACCAGTTGCGTCTTCCCGGTGTCAGCATGGCCCAGCAGTACAACATTGCGGATGTTCTCACCGTCGTAAATTTTCACAGGCAACTCCTCGGGATTTCAGCGATTTCCCATTTGAGTCTAATGGTCGTTGGAGCAAGCCCGCATCCTAACACAGCATTTCGGGAGGCTTCAACGTGCAGAAAACAGGGTCCGGGCAGGCGGGCGGCGGCTGGCGGAGACCAAGTGCGGGATGCACGATTCCCCGCCGTCTAGTCGAGATCGATATCGCGGCAAGGGCGAGTGATCGGCTCATCTTTGGATTTCCGCAGAGCTTCCTCGAATTTCCGGTCCAGAAGGTCAGGCTTGGTTTTCTCCGCTTCAGCACTTTGCTGGAAAAGCGCCTCGCGGCGGGCCTTCTCTTTTTCGAGCAATTCGGCCGCTTGCTGGAGGTCGCGGCCCTCCGAGCTTCGAGGTGGAAGTTCGTGGCTGATCACCTGGCCAAGGGCCAAGTCAACTTTCATATTGGCGCCACAAGAGGGACACCGAACTTCGATTGTTCCGCGTTCAGGTCTGCCGGGCTTCACAGCCAAATGCTACGCCGGCATGGTGCGGCTGTCAAACTCGCCGCCACGCACCAGGGTGCAACTCCAGCCGGGCAGGAGCGTTGCAGTCAGAAATGGTTCTTCCTGTTAATAGGGAGAGAGAGGCTTGGGAGCAGCGAGCCAGTCGATGTGAATGTCGCCGGAGACGGTGCTGACGTCCAGAAGAAAACCATTGTTCCCGGCTCTTCCGATGATTTCACGATGATGCGCACTCCCCAGAAGAGTCAGCGGCCGCGTGGCGGTGATATTTCCAGAAACGCTGTGCCCGAGGAGGTCGAATCCCAAACCCGGCGGGACCCGAACCGTAACGTCCCCAGAAACCGTTTCCAGGCGCCAAGGCTCCTGGCCTCCGCCTTCTGCGGAGATCGACCCGCTGGCGCTCTTGGCGTGTACCCGCCCGCGCACGTTTTTCAGGGCGATATTTCCTGAAGCGCTTTGGACGCGGACCTCGGCCACCGCAGCCTGCTCCAGGATCACATTCCCACTACCGCTCTGAGCCCGGAAGCTGCCGGCGATTCCCCGGGCTCGAATCCTGCCACTGCCCGAAGATGCTTGGACGTCTCCGAGGACAGTTTTCAGGTCAATTTCACCCGAACCGGTGGATGCCTGGACGCTGCCACCGATGTTCGCGGCCTTAAGGCGGCCCGAACCCGTGGAAAGTTCGAGCGGACCGATGATCCCTTCAATTACCTGATCACCAGAGCCCGACTTGGACTTTAACCGCGTCGCCGCCGGTACCACCAGCATATAGCTGATGGCGATATCGTGTTGAAGGCTTGGGTCCGTGGAGCCGCCGAGTGCAATCGTATTCCCGTGTTGTTCAATGGGTGGATGGCTTTCAAGGGCGCGGACTCTTTTCTCGGCATCCGCTTGCGAAACACGCCCACGCCGCGCGCGGAACGCGCCATGTATGAGAACGTTTGCGTTGTCTCCGGCGGTAACGGTGAAACTCCCGGAGCCGGTCTGGATATTCAACTCCACAGGTCCGGTCACCGGCAATGTCCGGTCAAAGCGCCCTTCCACCGCGCAAGAGCTTTCCGACAATGCCGAATAAGTCGCTGCCAGAGCCATAAAAATCGCTAGATTTGCCGCCCGAACCCCACAGCTTCATCGCCCCTGCTTAATCTTGCGCTAACTTCCCCCGCCCAGCAAGTTATATGTGGATTTCCGCCTTCAAAATGATATCGAATGGAACCTTCTTTCCGGTCGAATAGGAAGAGCTCAATCGACCAGTGAGAATTCCAGTTTGCTGCCGCTGCGGTCAATGCGGTCCAGGCGCGCTCGCACGCGGTCTCCCAGACGGTAGGCCCTGTTACTACGGCGCCCCACCACAGCCCGCTGGTGTTCACGGTAAACGTAGCGGTCGTCCTCCAAACTTTCCAGCGGCACAAACCCTTCAACAAACAAATCCGTCAGTTCAATAAAGATGCCATGCTTGATCAACGAGATGATGAGAGCATCAAACTCGTTCCCCAGGTGCTGGGACATAAAGGCGATCTTCTTGAGCTCAATCAGTTCGCGCTCCGCATCCTGGGCGCGACGCTCGGCCTCGGAAGTCGCAAGCGCCAGGGCATGAAGCTCTTCAACGCTGACCGGCGGAGGGCCGCTCTTCTTTGCCCCCGGGGAATGGGAATGGCGGCTTGAGGACCTAGACGCTCCAGCCCCGGCCTGCCTCGCCTCCGCGGAATCGCCGCTCGCGGCACGTCCCCCCAGCGCCGCCTTCAAGATGCGATGGACAATCAGATCGGGATACCGGCGGATCGGCGAGGTGAAATGAGTGTACGTGGACGCGGCCAATGCAAAGTGCCCCACGTTCTCCTCCGAATAGCGTGCCTGCTTGAGCGAACGCAGCATAAGATAAGAGAGGATGCGCTCCTCGGGCTTTCCCGCCAGGCGTTCCGTAAGGCGCTGGTAATGCCGCGGAGTAATGTCCAGATCAACCTTCTCCAGGCGCTCGTGAGAGTCCGGATGGCGACGGCGGGCATCCCGCCCGTGGACGGGCAACCGGGCGGAGGAGGGCAGCTTGATCCCCAGAGAATAGCCGAACGTCGCGGCGACAGCCTCGAACTCCAGGACCCTTTTGGGATCGGGCTTGTCATGGACGCGATAAAGCGAGGGAATTCCCCTCTGTTCCAGGTATCCGGCCACGGCCTCATTAGCCGCCAGCATGAATTCCTCAATGATATGGTGCGCGATGTTGCGCTCTGAGCGCGTGACGCCGGTCATCCGCCCGGACTCATCAAATTCGATTTCCGGCTCGGGCAGGTCGAAATCGATTGAGCCGCGCCGCTCGCGGTGCCGGGTCAAAAGGCGGGCCAATTCCTCCATCAACTTGAAACTCGGAACCAGCGCGTGGTACTGGCGGCACGCGGCGCTCTCCCCGGCCAGGACATCGCGCACGGCGGTGTAAGTCATGCGCTCGGCGCTGCGAATGATGCCCGGGACCAGCTCATAAGACACGGTCCGGCCGTCGGGGTCGATCTCCATGAGGGCGGACATCACCAGGCGCTCGACGTAAGGATTCAGGCTGCAGATGCCGTTGGAAAGCTCCAGCGGAAGCATGGGGACGGCGCGGTCCGGAAAATAGACCGAAGTTCCCCGCAGCCGTGCCTCACGGTCGAGTGCCGTTCCCGGCCGCACGTAGTGAGCAACGTCCGCAATGTGGACTTGCAGGCGGTAATGGCCGTTGGCCAGCCGCTCGACGTGCACAGCATCGTCAAAATCCTTGGCTGTCTCGCCGTCAATGGTAACGATGGGCAATGAACGGAAGTCTCGCCGCCCGGCACGCTCGGCATCGGAGATGAACTGAGGCGAGGCCTCCGCCGCTTCCAACACCTCTGCCGGAAAACGGTGCGGCAGGTGGTGCTTGCGGATGATCATCTCCACATCCACGCCGAAGTCATCGCGGCGCCCCAAAATTTCAATCACCCGGCCGCGGGGTGGAACGCCGGAGCGAGGAAACTCGGTCAGTTCTACGTCCACAATCATGCCCGTCAATTCCTGGGCGCTGGCCTTTTGCCGTCCCCGTTTCCGCGAAGCCTTACTCTCGGATTCCCCTCCGTATTGCCGGTGCCGCGCGCGTTCCGCGGCAGGCCTTTCTTGCCCGGGAGGAATGAGAATCTCATGGGGGATGCGCCGGTCAAACGGAATCACGGTATTGGAGGGGCGCCCTGCCCGGAACTCTCCCACCACAGTCTTCTGAGCGTGCTCAATAACTCGCAGAACCCGGCCTTCGACGCGGGTCTTGGGCGGAGCCCCGCGGGAAAAGCGGGAGCGATAATCGGGCCGCGAGCGCACCACCTGCACCTCCACGCGGTCTGCGTGCAAGGCCGCACCCGCGGCTCCCGGAGGAATAAAGATGTCCTGGTCGGTGTCCGCCAGCGGCTGCTCAGGAACCACAAAGCCATAGCCGTCCCGATGCCCCACCATGCGCCCGGTCACAATATTGCTTTGAGCCGACCGCGGCGTGCTCGGCTCAGGAGGAGTCCTTCGCGGCGGCCCAGGCTCCCTCGCTTTTCGCGCGCCGGGCTTCGCATCTCTCCTCCAAGTCTTTCCAGGGGCTTTGCCGCGGGGATGGCGAGGCTCCACCAGAGCAAAATGGCTCTTCTTTGATTCTTTAATCTTGCCGGCTCTTCCAAGCTCATGGAGCACGCGCTTTAACTCACGCGCCTGACTTGATCGCAGGCGCAATTGCCGGACGATCTCGTGAACGCGGAAGGTCCTCTCAGGTTGTTTGCGGAAGACGTCCAGAACTTCCTGCGGAGTTAAAGGTTCGCGCATGAGGTTTCTCAAAACAGCTTAGCATTGCCGCAAGCGATTAGCGACCCCTTGTAGCAGTTTCGGCAGGAATGGTTTGGAGGTGGAACTTGCCGTCTTCACGCCGTACGCAAAGGACGATAGTAGCGGCGCCGGAAGCGCTCTTCCCGCAGAAGGACGGCTTGAAGAAAGTAGTAAACGTCAGCGAGGTATCCCTCATACCCGCAGGGCTTGCCTTCCCAGGTAGTCCAGTCGATCCCTTTATTAGGCTGGTTGCTCACCCCGTTCTGGAAGCGGCCTTCCGCCTGCCTTGCCAGCATGGCGCGCAAGGCGTGGTCCGCGCGGTCGGGCTCTCCCACCACATAGTGCGCGGCCAGAAAATGCAGAATTTGACCGGCGGTGATGCCGGCATTCATATAGTGCTGAAAGGTATCGGAGCCGTCCTCGCGCTTTGGGCAGCCCAGGGCGTCAGGAAGCAGATAATCGCTGCGGTGCACTGGGTCGAGGGTACAGGGGAATCCCAGCTCGATATGGGTAAAGCCCGCCTCCGCCATCTTTCCCCACAGGCGATGGAGAATTTTCCGCCCCAACTCCGGCTCTACCAAACCGTATTCGATGGCGAGCCCGTTGACGACTGGCGTCGCGTAATCGTGCAGTTCGCCGTCGGCGCTACGCCACCAACCCAGCCATCCGGTCTTCTGGTTGTAAAGCGTTTTGACGTACGCTCCCTTGAGCTTCGCGGCGAGTTGGTTAAAGCGGGCTTGCTGCGTGCGGCGGCCGAGTTTGCTTTCCAGGTCTGCCAAGCAACGCCAGGCCCTGTAGATCAGCGCGTTCGAATAGCCATCCTTACCCCCGCAGTTTAGGGCGTCCCACCAGCAGCAGCCGCGGTTGGGCTGATGGAGCGTGCCGCGGTTCCCGCTTTGCAAGGCCTCCACCATTCCGTCCTGGTCCACATCGCGTCGCACCAGGTAGTCAGCGATAAATTCCAACTGGGTAATCTTCCGCCCCAGCCAGTCGAGATCGTGGGTGGACTCCACGTAATCCCAAGCAGCAATCAGCGGACCGGTGTTCGAGTCGAGAAAAGTCTTGTAGTCCCAATAACCGATCACCACGCCCTCGGAGGTGGTGCGGTGGTCCATCCACCACTCGGCGGTTTGGCGTACCAGCGCAGCGATGGAAATTCCAGAAACCCTCGGAAACCACAAGACAGGGTCGCTATAAAACACTAGTGACATGCTGGCGGGGTCGCTGATGACGTTGTTGGCTAGGACACCGGGCGGCGCGCTGAAGGGGCGATTTTGCTTGCCCCAGCGCGAGCTCGGCTGCCAGGCATTGAACCAGCCGCGGCGCGCCAGTCTCCAAAGCTCCTGATCTTGCAAGCCTTCGGGCGGGTCGAGCCAAATAGGTTGCAGAGTCAGTTGGACGGGCTGATCCTTAGCGGGAACGGGAATTTGCAGGATCAGATCGGCCGTCCCTAGCTTTCTATTGCCGACCAGATTGCCCTGCACCGCCGAGCCACCGGAAGCGGAAATCAGCATCTGGCCGAAATCGGGCGCGCTGATGATCCCCGGAAGGCTAAAGGAGCCATGCTGCCGCCAAGCGCTGGGCAAAATCGTGGTCGGAGTAAGACGGGGATTGAAGGGGAACCACATTTCGATTCCCGTAACGGTATGGAGTTCTCTGCCTGCGGGAGAGAAACTGAAAATCATTCCACCATCTTTTTGGCGGATGCCCCAAACAAGTTTCGCATCGGGCCAGACCTCAATCTCATACTCCGCCCCTTGCTTCTCCAGGCGCCGGACGGGGAATTTTTCTGCGGGACGCCAGGTGCCATCAGACAAAATTCGTAGAGAGACAGGCGCATCGTCGCGCAGGAGGTTCTGCTCTACGCGTTTTCCGCCCTCCGTATCCCAGCTCAAGAAGGAAATTAGAGGCCGGGTGGGATCAGTCTGAATGCGAGTCACTGAGGAAAGGCTGATTTGGCCGGATAAGCCCCATGCTGAATCCACTATCGACCCCGCCAGCCCTGCTCCTGCTAGCTCCAAGAACAAACGTCGATCCATCTTCATCTTGGCTCCTGGTGCAAAAGTCTGCCGGGTTCTGGCCGCGCGTGCCACTCTTTGAAGCACGCCTCCTCACCGCGCAACTTATTATAACTGGCAGGGACGTCCTGCGAGGGGGGCTTAGCGTAAAAGGCTGAAGATAACTCCGCCACCTGACTATCGTGCGGAGGGGAGGTTCAGGCCCAGTAGTTGCGGTCGAGGGAGCGGTATTGGATCGCTTCGGAGATGTGGCCGGCGCTGATGGACACTGCCCCATCAAGGTCGGCGATGGTGAGCGACACCTTCAGGATGCGGTCGTGTGCGCGAGCGGAGAGACCCAGACGGTTCATGGCGCTTTCCAGCAGCCTCTCGCAATCGGCTGAGATGTTGCAATACTTTCGGATCTGCCGCGGGCTCATCTGCGCGTTGCTGTAAATCTTTTCTCCCTGAAAACGGCGCAACTGGCAGTCGCGGGCCCGGATCACCCGCTCCCGGATCTCACGGGAGCTTTCTCCGCCTGAGTTCTGCCGCAGGTCACTGTATTTAACCGCCGGCATATCGATGTGAATGTCGATTCGGTCAAGCAGGGGGCCGGATATCTTGGAAACATAACGCTGAATCATGGGTGGCGTGCAGGTGCATTCGCGGGAAGGATCGTTGAAAAATCCGCACGGCTGCGGGTATCTTCATTGCTGAAAGACCACTGGTTTATTTGCCATTGAAAGACCTGTGAGAGGAACGAAAGTGGCTCCAAACCCGTGACCTGAATTCTGAATTGCTGGTTTGCTCTGTATTTCCGCCGTGAACTCCAAGTAAAGCCTAGCAGGGACCGTCGACCTTTTAAGTGAAGCCTGCGATTAATTTTATCAACTTGAACGCGATGACTGGGGCTCACTCTACTAGCGACTTCCTTGTCCACTATTTCGAGCTGAATCCTGGTAGCGCATACCTGAGCCGGTCAATTTCGCTGCCAGGAATCGAGGCACGGAGGTACGCCCCCTCTGCAGCCGACGGGCGATTTCGGACTTTCTGGTCCCAGAGTGGGCAAATTGCTCCTTATCTACCACTATCCGAACTGCGACCGATGGCACCTCATTGACCCTCTTCAGGCCGAAATCGTTACACTACCGTCGCTCAAGCACCGCTCGCCGTCAAGCGCTTGTGTCCGAATCGGCGGGGAATATCGATCTCGCGGTCGCCAGAACTTCTCGCCAGCCTTCATGTTGTAGGTTCGAATGACGCTCAATCGAATTGTGTCAGCCCGATCGTTGCACCACTGCAATACGGAAAAAGTACTCCCGACCTAAAACGGGAAAGTCATACGGAGCACTCCTTCTCCGAGCGTCGATACGTACAAGTAACCGCCCGACCAAGTTAGATCGCTGAAGATGTAGGGCACGGCGTTTGCGCGGATGTCAACCCAGTAGCCTCCATTGTCACTCGTTAAATAAAGTCCGGTCTGGGTCCCGACGCCGGCAATCCCCGAGCCCGACGGATCGTAGCGGATTGCGTACGTTGAGCCAGTCCAGAGAGTGTGAAGGGTTTGGGAGCTAATTCCGTTGTTTACCGGACTGAAGTTAGCTCCTCCGTCCGTACTGCGGAGGACTCCGCCATTCTGGTCGGGGCCCGTCGACATTCCGAGCAAAACAATCTGCGGATTCAATGGATTCACCGCCAGAGTGACGGGAGACGAACTGGCGGAGCCCAAATCGCTGGCACTCCACGTTTGCCCACCGTCATGGCTGACCATTAGCCCCCCGGCCTGCTGCCCGACGAAGATGTTTTCCCCGTTCGTGGGATCAACGGAGACCAGCGATGGGTGGGATATAGGCCAAGACTGGAGCGCCCATGACACGCCCCAATCTGTGCTTTTGTAGACCCCGTTTTCAGAAACAGCGTAAACTATGGAGGGGCTGGAGGCATCCACGGCAACGAGGTCAGCGCAATCCGGGCAGGCGCCTGGAACAACCGAAAAGCCAGAAATAAGTTGGTACGTGTGGCCCCCGTCGGTGGAAACTTGGAGCCCCGCCCCGGTGTACGCGTAGACATAGTTGGGATTAGCGGGATTGATTCTCAGCGGGCCTCCCTCACCTGCAGCCTCACCCGCAGAGGAAGGCGCGCCGCCAAGCTCTCCCCATGTCCCTCCGCCGTCGAAACTGTAAATGGGGCTGAAGTCTTGAGCTCCCGTGATAATAGTTGAACCGCTGACGGCAACACTGAAGAGGATGGAAGAGGTCATGTTCCCGTTGAAGTCCTGCCAGGTTGTTCCACCGTTCTTAGTCTCGTAAAGTCCTTGATCGCTACCGATAACCAAGGTGCCCGCCACACCTCCGGCGTCGGGTATAACCATGCGCATGTCCCAATTCGTGTTCGGGAATTGCGTCCAAGTGCCCCCCATATCCGTCGACTGCCATAAGGTGCCGTCACATCCAACATCTAGTGCCCCACTTAGTGGATCAATTGCGATCACTTGCACCGCTTGACTGTAACAACCCGTAGGCGCGTTAACGAGTGTCCATATCGAGCCGGCGGTCGTTGTCGAATAGAGACTTGGGGTGTAATTGGACCGGTCAACGACAAAGGCGTCGGCGGGGTTCGCAGGATTTACTGCAAGGGATGAAGCAAATGTGTAAGGCAAAGTGGTCGGCGTAGTTGTCACCCAAGGCGCGGACGGGCTCGATTGGACCAAGACATGACCATCATCCAAACCCGCGTAGACAGCTCCCCCAGCGCCTGCAAGCGAACGAACCGGAACCGATGTGGGCTCAATGATGCTCCACGTGGCCCCGTCGTCCGTGGAAGCACCAATACCGGTTGCCGTGCCTGCATAGAGCGTCCCGCCCGATTGTAGAAACGAGGTCGTGGACCCAAACGAGCCTGTCAGCGTCCAATTCCCCCCACCGTTTGTACTTTGGTAGATACCCGTCGAATACGTCCCGGCTAAAAGGGTGGACGGTTTGCTCTGGTCCATCCAAAGCGCTCCTATGGCAGTGTCGGTGAGCCCCGAATCCGCTTGCTGCCACGTTTGCCCTCCGTCACTGCTCTTGTAGATGCCCGCCTCGCTGTAAGGACCTACGCCATTCTCGGGGCCGCCACCAGCGAACATTTCTTGCGGATTTGCGTTGTCCACAGCAAAGGTTGCCATCTTGCCGGCTGCCGCGGGACCGCCCTGGATGACTCCGGCGATCGCCTTCGGACCTATAGGCGTCCAAGTTGTGGAGAGCGACCCATACGCAACATTGACGGTCGTGCTAGAACCCTGGGTCACGTTAGCCGGACTACCCGTGATTAAAGGGACGAAGACAGCGTTTCCGGGAGTGCTAGGCGGAAGGATTGCCGCAACGACGGTGTACGTGCCTGCATTCAGCCCGTTCAGAGTGGTGGTTTGCGTCAGACCTTCCGAATACCCGTTCGGACCAGTTACCGTGACATTGGCACTGGTACCCGAGGGAAGGCCTGTCACGTTTATCAGGAGAGCCGTTCCCGAGCCAACAGTTAAATTCACCGCATTCGAAGTACCACCACCCGGCGAAGGGTTAGTGACGATCACGGGATAACTACCTGCCGTTGCCAGGTCGCTAGCGGTAAGTTGGATTTCGATCATGCTGGAATTCGTAAAGCTAACGGCGCGAGCCGTACCGTTGTAAGTGGCGGTCGATGCCTGCACAAAGCCGCTTCCATTAATCACCAGGGTCTGAGGGGTTGACCCTGCCGGAAGGGAAGATGGCGAGAGGGAACTGATCGCGGGCGTGGGATCGTCGACAGCAAAACTCACCGCGTTCGAAGCACCCCCACCCGGCGTGGGGTTCTTCACAACCACGGGATAGGTTCCCGCGGTCGCTTGGTCACTCGCGGTCAGGGAGACCGTCAATTGCGCCGAGCTCACGAAAGTCGCGGCGTGCGCGATGCCATTGTAAGTGACTGTTGAGCTGGAGAGGAAGCCGGTTCCGTTTATGGTTAGAGCCTGACTGGCTGCTCCGGCCATTGCCGATGAAGGTGAGAGGCCGGTGATCGTCGGCACCGGATTGTTTGCTGGAGGAGGAGAGTTCGATGAGCCGCCCCCTCCGCCGCAGCCCACGATCGCCGCTGTAAGGGCAAAGATAACCGCCAGCACAAGTCGGAACGCTCCCCAAGGCGAAGCAAGAAATCTCTTTCGGCGCTCTGGATCAATCATCGCCCCCTCCCGCGCACCCCGACAGGGTTGCGGTTATCTCATCCCAAGTCGCATCCGGTGAAGAGTACCAATGGTCGCAAATCGTGAAATGCTCAGCGAGGGCATGGATCACCGGCAGCACCCCTTTGGGGTAGTAGGCCATGATCTGGGCGTGTTCTATGCTGTTGCTCGCTGGGTGGGCACGTGCAAAGTTTTCGACGAAGCCGCTACAGTCATTCGCGATTTGGGCCATAGCGTCGACGTGCTCATGACGCGGGTCATCAGGTATGGACATTTCCCTTGTCGCTGCCTGACTGACCTTCACTCCGGCGTCGGGATAGTCCGGGTTGGACTGCGGGTGGGCTTCGTCCACGCCTTCAAGCTCTGGGTAGAGGGTCTTGGTCCATCCGAGGATCTGGTCGAAGGAGTGGTTCTCGAGCATCAGGACGATAATATGTTTGATGGGATCCTTCTGTGCCATAAGCGACTCCTTATTTAATCTCACGCCTCGCGCGAGTCCCTGGCCGCCAGTGATGGGCTGGCGCAAGAAAGTACTGCTGCTCAAGCGTCATACTGAACAGCCCCCCTCTGTGCAGCCACGCCAATACTTATTGTTACAGCAATGCCGGAGTTCGGAGTTTGGACCGGCTGGGCTGCAACCATGCGACGTATCGCCTCAGCTCGTTTCACAGCGGTTGGCAAATCGCAATCAGGAAGGACTACTAGAAATTCGTCTCCGCCGTAACGCCCGACCGCGTCGTAGCCTCGGATGGCCGTGCATATTCGAGCCGCGACCTCGCTCAATACAGCTAGTTTGTTCGTATCAGCCGAATCGGGATCGGCGACCCTCCCGCAGCAACGATGGGTGTCGTTCCACCACCGCTTCCGGAGCCGCTGGATCCTCCACATCCCCCGATATTCAAGATGACCATGTCAACGGTGTCCTGGTTTCCTTTGTGGTCCGCATCTTGGATGAATACTTGCATGTACCCAGCGATCTGAACCGTGGTTCCTCCGGGGGGCAGGCTATTTCCTGTATAGACGGGGACCGTAACGACAGAAGGGCTTTCGCCAAGGTCATAGAAAGTCTTGCCCACCAAGGAGGGATCGGGGTTGTTGGCTCCCCCGAGAATGGCAAAAGCGGGGCCAACCGTCGTGTCAATCGAATCCTGGCCTTGGTTTAGCCCGTCGCCATAGGCGTTGATCAGAGCATTCGTCCCCTGGTCAGTGGGCCCTACTTTTTTGCCGTTTGCCGTGGTGAGCGTGCTGCCGCAGGAAAGAATGGCAGGAGTACACTCCTGAATGTGGTTCCTCAGCGCGGAACCGCTTGAAGGGGGAGCACCGTTAAAGCCCACCAAGTACCACTGGCTGGGGCCAGCATTGGTATGAAGCTGCCATGGCATACCGATAACCCCGGCAGGATAGACTCCCGGGTGCTCAATGGCCCCCGTGCTGGGATCAAAGAAGTAACCCTGACCGGAGCTCGCACAGGAGCCGTTCGAGGGAGAAGTATGGACGGGGTCGCAATTGGGTACCAAGAAAGGTTTCAGGCAGGCCGTGGCAACGGGGGAACTGCCGCCGGAGGGGTTGTAAGCCTCTGCCGTCGCTTTAGCGCTCACGTTTGCAGTGGTAACACCGAAAATCCTTGCGAAAAAAGTGGGCACAGCACGCCCGGCGATGACGGTAATTTGGGGCTCCTGGGGCGTGGGATAGCTAAAGGTGATGTCGCCGTCCTGAATATTGGCATCCTGCCCGCCGATATAGTTTTGGTTTCCCACGGCTTCGGCCTGCTGCCGCGCCAGGGATTCCATCGAGCCGCAGTTTCCAACGGTGGTGCAGCCGGTATTTACAAAGACGGTGGCGCCCGCCAGGGCAGCCGCATCAGCGGCCCTCTGCGCTTCCGACCGCGCAAGATAGAAATTGGCTAAATCAATCGCGAAGGCGCAGACGGCAATCATGCCGA
>JBJKQF010000009.1:0-21169 GCA_046705545.1 Terriglobia bacterium | reverse complement strand
TTGACGATGACCACCGGAAGGCCTTCACGGGCCGCGCGGATAGCTTCGTGCTCCGCCAAAAATTTAGAGCGCTTGTAATGCCCGATCATCTCTTCGAGCTGCGCGTTGGTTTGCTCGTTGGGGAGCCGTCCGGGGCGCTCCACGGCAAGAGTGGCGACGCTGCTGGTGTAGACGAAGCGCTCCACACCTTCGTTACGCGCAGCGTGGAGGATGTTCCGCGTTCCGCCAAGGTTCGAGTCGTAGATTTCTTCAGGGTTAGAAGCCCAGAGACGGTAATCGGCTGCGGCATGAAAGACACGGCCGATCCCGCGTAGCGCTGCCTCGAGAGATGCGGGATCGCGCAAATCTCCGTAAACAACTTCAGCTGGCAGGCCTTGAACAGTACGCAGGTCGCTTTGCGGGCGCACCAGAATTCGCACTTCATGCCCGCGTTCAAGCAGAGCGCGGGTCAGGTGGCTGCCCACAAATCCGTTTGCCCCGGTGACAAGACATTTCACTTTGCGTGTCCGTTCCCGTTGTGGTTGCCGTTCCCGTTCCCGTTCCGGCCGTTATGGCCATTCTTGGGTTTTCTTCCTCCGCCGAGCTGCCACTTGAGAAGCCGCCACGTGTCCGGTAGCGTACGATTGGAACCCAGCACCGCCGAGGGCTCATATCCAACATGGACCATGCAGTCCTCACAGCGCGGATCACGCCCGCGGCCATATTTTTCCCACGGTGTGTTTTCGATAAACTCCTTGAAGGTCGCGTGGTGTTTGTCCGTCATCAGGTAGCACGGTCCCTTCCATCCGCGCGGGTTATAGGTGGGATTTCCCCATGCGGTGCACATCAGATCGCGCTCGCCGCGCAGGAAGTCCAGATAGATCGGAGATGTCATTAGGCTGTACTGTTGAAGCAGGTCAGTCGCCTCACGGAATTTCGCCTCAATCTCCTGCCGCGACATAAAGATTTCCTTAGCCTGGACAGCCAGATAGGAATACGCCGGTGAAAGCATGTGGCCGTCAACGCCCAGGTCGCGCATGAACTCGAACAGCTCGGCAATCTCCTTGAGATTCGTCTGCTTGTAGATTGTGGTGTTGGTGCAAACCTGGAAGCCGGCCGCCTTGGCTGCCTTCACTCCCTCGACGGCTTCCCGAAACACACCTTTCCGCTCCACGCAGAGGTCATGAGTTTCTTCCATGCCATCGAAGTGCACGTTGAAGAACATGCGGGAGGTTGGCTTGTATTCGTGCAGCTTCTTCTGGAGAAACATACCGTTGGTGCACAAGTAAATGTGCTTCTTCCGGTCCAAGAGCTCCTGCACCAAGCGCGGAAGGCCGTGGTAGATCATGGGCTCGCCACCGCAGATGGAGACAATCGGCGCGCCGCACTCATCGACAGCGTTCAAGCACTGCTCCACCGTCAGCTTGTCGCGAATCGTGTCCTTATATTCCCGGATTCGCCCACACCCCGTGCAAGTCAGGTTGCAGGCGTGCAAGGGCTCCAGCATCATCACCAAGGGAAACTTCTCAGTTCGATGAAGGCGTTTGCCAACAATATAAGAGCTCAGGCTGGTTGTGAGGCTGAGCGGAAATCTCATCTAATCCTCCCGTTCCTTTTACGATCCCCATTTTGAGATGGGAATTCATCCGGTGAAAAACGAACCAGCTCGCCTAGCGCTTGCCCCCTACGCAGGTTGCGATAGCGCGCGAGCGCATAAAGCGGAAACGTGTCCCGGTATAAGTGGTAACGAAGATAAAAGACGCGTGGAAAGCCGGTTCCCGTAAAGAGCGTTTCGTCCCAGGAGCCGTCTTCTTTCTGCTCCGTCAGCAGGTGCCGCACGGCTCGGGCTGCGGAAGGATCCTCCAGGCCGCCACTGGCCAGCAAACCAATCAGCCCCCAGGCCGTTTGAGACGGCGTGCTGGGGCCTTTGCCTTTCAGGGAAGGATCGTCATAGGAGTCGCAACGCTCGCCAAAACCGCCATCGGGGTTCTGGACGCTGCGCAGCCATGCGGCGCCGCGCTGGGCTTCCAGGGATGATTGCAGGTCCAGGGCTTCCAGCATGCGCAGGACGCCGCTTGTTCCGTAAACATAATTGACGCCCCAGCGGCCGTACCATGCCCCCTCAGGAGTTTGCGTCTTGCGGAGAAAACTCAAAGCGTGCTGAACCGTGGGATGCGAGGCCTGCCAGCCGAAATGTCCCAAGCATTCCAAAACTCGCGAGGTTACGTCCTCGGTGGAAGGATCAATCATGGCGTTGTGGTCGGCAAAGGGCACGCGCGTCAAAATAATGTGGTCGTTGTCGCGGTCGAAGGCGCCCCAGCCACCGTCGCGATTTTGCATGCTGAGCAGCCAGCGCACGCCACGGCGGAGGGCTTGCTCCATGCGGGAATGGTTGGGATAGTCCACATTCTGGAGGGCCATCAGCACGAAGCCGGTGTCATCCACGTCCGGATAGAAATCGTTCCGGAATTCAAAGGCCCATCCGCCCGGCTCACCATCGGGGTTCTTGACCTGCCAATCGCCGGAACCCATGATCTGGCGGTCCAGAAGCCAGTGCGCTGCCCTGATGAGCGCCGGGTGATTCCGCGGGACTCCGGCTTCCTGAAGGCTGTTCATCACAATCGCGGTGTCCCACACGGGGGAAACGCACGGTTGAACCCGGATGGCATCGTCGTCTTCAATCTCAAAAAATCGCAGATGGTTGATCTGCCGCACGGTCAGGGGATCATCGGCAGGAAGGCCCAAGGCCAGCAGCGCCAGAACCGAGTTGAGCATGGCCGGGTAAATTGCGCCCAAACCCTCGGTCCGTTCGAGGTGTTCAAAGAGCCATTTTCGGGCTCTGGAGAGCGCGGCCTTGCGGAAGGGTTTCCAGGGAAGCGCTTCATGCAGCTTGAATATCCGGTCTAGAGCCAGAAAGAGATTGCGCCAGGTAAGGAGACGGCGGTCCCAGTCGAAGGCCGGAATATGGTGGGACGGGTCCCGGAAAAGTTCCTCGATGCCAGCACTTGCCGGCAACGGCCAGCGGGGCTTCAGCGCATAGAGAATGGTCAAAGGCACCACGATGCCGCGCGTCCAGGAAGAAACCGAATAGAGGCTTAAATAGAACCATTGGGGAAGAAGCATCAGCTCCGGCGGAATGGCCGGAACGTACTTCCACTCGAGCGCGCCGCCCAGGGCCAAGTAAAAACGCGTATAGGAATTGGTGGATTCGAGGCCCCCGAGTTCCTGGACCCGGCGGCGTGCGCGCTCCATGTGCGAGGCATCCGGGGGATCTCCCGCCATCTTGAGCGCAACGTAGGCCTTGACCGTGGCGTTCAGTTCTGACGGTCCGCCCTCGTAGACGCTCCAGCCTCCGTCCGCAAGTTGCTTGCTGCGGATGTAGTTGGCGAGCTTTGCAACGCGCACAGAATCAAACTGGCCAAGGACATGTAGGAAGAAGACGTAATCGGATTCTAGGGTCGTATCACCCTGTAATTCCCCAGCCCAATACCCCGCAGGGGATTGCAGGGAGAGCAGATGCTCGGTGGCCCGAGCAATCGCCTCCTGAAGGCGCTGGTCGAGATTTAAATCAACTAGGCTCTCAGCGCGTTCCCGTTGTGGTGGTTCTAATTCCAGCTCTGCTTCCTGTGTCATGGGTCCCTCGAACGATCCTCGTGCACCGCTGTTAAGCATGTAACTCCGCGGGCAATGCAAAGCGCACGTCCTCTTCCACCCACTCAACTTCCTCGACGTGCGTAAAGCCCCATTCCTTCAGCCGCTCAACGACCTGTGACACCAGCACTTCCGGAGTGGACGCTCCCGCGGTAATCCCGACGCGCCGGCATCCCTTGATCCATTCCGGCTGGATATCGCCTGCATTTCCAATTAGATAAGCGGCGGTTCCACCCCGCTTTGCGACCTCCACCAGTCGGTTTGAGTTGGAGCTGTTCTGGGCGCCCACCACCAGAATCCCGTCTGCCTGTGGTGCCACGGCTTTGACGGCCATCTGGCGGTTCTGGGTGGCGTAGCAAATGTCTTGTCCCGGAGGCCCGACGATGGCAGGGAAGCGTTCCTTCAGGCAACTTACAATTTCCTCTGTGTCGTCGAGACTCAGCGTGGTTTGCGTTAAATAAACCAAGCGGCTGGGATCGGGGACCTCCAAGGTTGCCACATCTTCTACCGTAGAAATGAGCCGGATCGACTCCGGGGCTTCACCGAGGGTTCCAATGACCTCATCATGATGCCGGTGTCCCACCAGAATAATGGTGTAATTCTTCCGCGCATAGCGAATAACTTCAAGATGAACTTTTGTGACCAGAGGACAGGTGGCGTCGATAACCCGCAGATTGCGATCGCGGGCCTCCGCTCGGACTTGCGGGGAGATTCCATGAGCACTGAAAATCACCACAGCCCCGGTGGGAACCTCCTCGAGTGTTTCCACGAAAACCGCTCCCTGGCTGGCCAATTCGTCAACCACGTAGCGATTGTGGACAATCTCCTTGCGGACGTAAACGGGCGGGCCGAGATTGGCCAGCACCATTCGCACGACATCAATGGCGCGAATGACTCCGGCGCAAAATCCCCGAGGCCGCATCAGCAGCAAGGTACCGGGCTCTGTACTACTCAGGTTGTCAGCCGGAGCATTCATATTCATTATTTTGTCATCATCCTTTCCGGTCACAGCCCTACGGGTTAATCCTCGCACGGACTTGGCCCAGCGTCAAGATAACAGGGGGCTCCAGGCTCCCATTGGTTCGCCTTGTTTTTCCTCACGACAGGGCTCCGAACGTTGTCTGGCGGTGTATTTGCACCCAATTGGGAGTGTGCAGCATCATAAAGGGTCGTGAGTGTTGTCTATAGAACTAAGGTTCCTACGCGATGCAGAAGATTTTTGCTAGAATGGCAATGTTGTGCATTTCCCCCACTACGGAGGCTTTCCCCAAGTTTCGACCTAGGCCCTTCTAATTAGACATCCGATTATGACATTTCAAAGAACCAAGCTCTTTACAGGACTGTTTTGCATGGTTGTTCTTGCCAGTTCGCTCTGGGCGGCACAGCCTGCAGAAACTGACTCCAGTTTTTCCAATCGCGAGATTAACAAAGAGTTAGATGCTGGAAAGTACCAAGAGGCTTCCGGAAAGTTGCAGAAAATACTGGACAGCAATCCTAGGGACTTCCGGGCGGCGCTAACATTGGTCCGTTGCTCTTGGGAGCTCGGTGACTATGACCAGGCGGTTAACTATGCGGAAAAAGCCGTCAAAATGTCCCCGGATTGCTCTGAATGCCACAGAATGCTGGGGCGGGCATACGGCTTGAAGGCACAGAAGGCTCGGAGCCTCTTGTTTGCCCGCAGGTCGCGCGTGGAATTTGAGAAAGCTGTAAGCTTGGATCCTAATAACCTCCTGGCCCGGCGTGACTTAATGGAGTATTACCTGGAAGCTCCCTGGTTTCTGGGCGGCAGCAGGGACAAAGCCTGGGCGCAAGCGGAGGCCATTGCCTCCCGAGATCAACTTCGCGGGTACCTGGCACGAGCAGATTACTGGCGGGAAACAGACCAACTCCAACGCGCCGCTGAGGCCTACCAGGAGGTCCTCAAGCTGCGTCCGCAGCATGTGGAAGCTTATTTTCGGGTCGCCGACTTCTATGAATCCAGCGGGAACGCTCAGCAAGTCGAGGCCGCGGTGCACGCAGCGGCCTTAGTTGAGCCCAACGATCCGCGTTTAGCGTACTATCGGGGCGTTGCCAGGATCCTGGATGGTCGCCAGTTGGCTGAAGCTGAGCAGGACCTTAAGGAATATCTGGTGGAGGCCCCGTGGCGAGACGATTTCCCGCCCCATGCGGCCGCCCATGACTGGCTCGGACGCCTCTACGAGCGTTGGGGGAAGACGCAGGACGCGATCCAGCAGTACAAGGCGGCCCTGCACCTGAGTCCCGACAATCAAACCGCGCAAGACCGTTTGCACCGTCTTGAGTCGAATTAGTGCCATGAAGGCCTGATGAGTAGGGAATTGCGAAAGGCCTGAAAGCTTGCACCTCTTTTTGAGCAGAAGAGCAAGACAGTAATCGTGCAGTATTCAATCCAGATCCCTTCATTCCCGTTACTCGAGAGCCCCCTTCGCGCGCTGTCTTGGCCTTTGCACAGGATCAATTTTCCCTCCTCGCCAAATTCTTTAAGGGACATATGCTATTTACATGCACGAGGATGCATCATATCCTTGTAAAGAGTCTGGGCTGGCGACTGTTGTCTTTTGGGCGACCGTTGCATCTCAAGAGTAGGCGTTAGGGTAACTGCTATTAGATTGACTTGCGGGGCATGGCAAACCCTGGTTGGGCGAAGTCATGCCTTTCGTGTACAATAGGCCGAATGCGGTCGAAGTTGAGATCACTACGGAGTGAAGGTCAAAAGGAGAAGGAGTTTCTATGGCATCTGTCTTAAAGACCTTGTTGCTGAACCCGCCAAGCTTTACAGGATTTGACGGAGGTGCGAGCTCGCGCTGGCCTGCAACGCGCGAAATCGAGTCTTACTGGTATCCGGTGTGGCTGGCCTACCCGGCGGGGATGTTGCCGGGGAGCCGTCTGCTGGATGCCGCGCCCCACAAGATTACCCCGGAGCAGACCGTGGCGATCTCCTGCGACTACGATTTCGTGGTGATCTTTACGTCTTCGGTAGGGTTCCAGAACGACCTGCGTTTGACCAGTATGATGAAGGAAGCGAAACCGGACTTGAAGGTGGCCTTCGTCGGGCCTCCGGTGCAGGTGAAGCCCACTGAGAGCCTGATGGCGAGCGAGAACATCGATTTTGTGGTCCGCGGAGAGTTCGATTTTGCAGTGGTGGAATTTGCGCAGGGCAAACCACTAAGCGAGATTTTGGGAATCAGCTACCGGAAGGACGGGAAAGTTGTGAACAATCCGCCGCGGCCGCAGTTGGAGACGGCGGACCTGGATAGCTTGCCGTTTGCCACGGAGGTCTATAAGCGCGACCTGACCATCGAGAATTACAACGTTCCATTCCTTCTGAATCCTTTTGTCTCCTTTTATTCCTCGCGCGGTTGCCCGGCGCTTTGCACTTTTTGCCTCTGGCCGCAGACGCTTTCGGGCCATGCCTGGCGAGTGCGCTCGGCGGACAACGTGGCGGCGGAGGTCAAGCAGGCGTTGAAACTCTTCCCGCAGGCCAAGGAATTCTTTTTTGATGACGACACGTTCAACATCCGTAAGGACCGCGTCCTTGAACTCTGCAAGAGGTTCAAGCCTCTGGGGTTCCGGTGGTCCTGCACCGCTCGGGTCCATAGCGATTACGAAACCCTGAAGGCCATGGCGGATGCCGGGGCGCGCCTTTTTATTGTCGGATTCGAATCCGGCGACCCGCAGATCCTGAAGAACATCAAGAAGGGCGCGACGGTGGAAATGGCCCGCGCCTTTGCAAAGAATTGCAAGAAAGTCGGCATTGCGATCCACGGCGATTTCATTATTGGCCTGCCGGGTGAAACTCCGGAAACCATCCAGCGCACCATTGATTTTGCCAAAGAGCTGGATACGGAGACTATCCAAGTTTCCATTGCCCATGCTTATCCGGGAACGGAATTGTACGGGCAGATGATCCGGGACTCTTACTTGGTGGATCATCCGATGTCCGATGACGGGGGGCACCAGTTGCCCCATCTCGAGTACCCCGGCTTGGGGCTCGAGCAGATGATGGCATCCGTCAACCGCTTTTACGACGAATACTACTTCCGTCCGCGGGTGGCGTGGCGCATCATGCGCAAGGCCTTGTGGGATTCGAACGAGCGCAAGCGCCTCTACCACGAGGCGGTGCAATTCCTGCGCCTTCGTGGCGAGCGCTGGAAGTATGCCCGCAAGGATCCTCAAGGGCGCTCCTCGATCTCAGCCCCTGCAATCGACCTGGCCCCTGGTCCGCCGTCGAATCCATAAATTCAGAGCCGATGGCCGTCCATGATTGAGCGAAATAGCCTGCGTGCCAAGACGTATGTCTTGCTGACGCTCATGGTCTGCTTCGGGTCAGTGGGCGACGTTACGTTGAGCCGCGGCATGAAGCAGGTCGGACAAATTCACGCCTGGTCAATCCGCAGCGCTCTGCCGTTTTTTGAGCGGGCTTTCAGCAACGGAACGATTTGGCTGGGAATCATCCTCCTACTGTCGTTTTTTGTCTCCTATATGCTGGTCCTTTCCTGGGCCGACTTCAGCTACGTCTCACCGGCCTCCGCGGTGGGCTACGTCTTGGTAGCTTTGATGGGATATTTCTTTCTCGGGGAGCACGTCCCGGTGGTTCGCTGGGTGGGGGTCGGATTGATTTGCGTGGGGGTTCTTATCGTGGGCGGAACAAGCCCGGATACGGGGAAGAAGGGCGCATGACGCTGCGGACCGCTTTATTCATTATCATTATCGTGTTTTGCAGCCAGGGTGGGGAAATCGCAATATCCTTTGCGATGAAAAAGATCGGAGAAGTCAAGAACTTCAGCCCGCGGTGCCTGTTGGGCACGCTGGGCCGGGCTTTTCGAGTCGGGTGGATCTGGATTGGCGTGGGGCTGATGGCGGTTGCATTTTTCTCGTTGCTTGCGCTGCTATCCTGGGCTAACGTCAGTCTAGTGGTGCCTGCAACGGCTGCCAGCTATTTTGTCGGAACCCTCGGAGCTCAGTTTCTGCTCAAGGAACGGGTTGATAGAACGCGCTGGTTTGGAGTGGTGATCGTGTGCATTGGAGTAGCGCTGGTTTGCGCCGCTTAGAGGACTGAGGGAATGCATCGATTGATTATTGAATGGCTGGTTTCTGTTGGCGCCATGATTCCGCTTCTTTACTACCTCGCTGTGATATACAGCGCCCGCCGATTTTTCCGCCAGCCCAATCGGTTGAACCTGAATTTCAGCCCGGCGGTAAGTATTTTGAAACCCGTGCGGGGAGTGGAACCGGAATCTTACGAAAATTTCGCCAGCTTTTGCCGTTTGGACTATCCCTCATATGAAATTATATTCGGCGTCAATGACGCAGACGACCCGGCGGTCGCAGTCATTCAAAGAGTCATTCGGGATTTTCCCCAGCGATCCATCCGGCTGCTTATAGGCGCGTCTCACCGCGGTTCCAACGACAAAGTTCGCAAGCTCTGCCGGCTGGCAGGGGAAGCCCGGTTTGAAATCCTAGTGGTCAGCGACAGTGACGTTCGCGTGCAGGCGGACTATCTACGAAGGCTGGTGGCGCCGTTTGAAGATCCCCATGTGGGCGCCGCCACCTGCTTCTATCACGTCAAGGTGGATTCCCGTTTGGGTCCGGAGCTTGAGGCGGTTGGTGTGGCCTCTGAGTTCTTCCCCGGAGTGCTGATGGCCCGGCAGTTGGAGGGGGTTAAATTCGCCCTGGGCGCTACCATGGCGGTCCGATCTCAGAGCCTGGCAGAAATCGGCGGATTTGAAGCGATTGCCGATTCCTTCTTGGATGATTATGAGCTAGGCAATCGCATTGCGGCCAAGGGATACCGTGTGGAACTGATCCGCTATGCCGTTTGCACGCTGCCGATGCTGGAGGGTGGGCTAGGTTTCTTTAAGCACCAATTGCGGTGGGCTGTGGGGGTGCGGAACTCCCGTCCCTGGGGGCATTTCGGAAGATTACTCGCGCAAGGACTACCCTGGGCGATCGCAGCGGTAGCTTTCCATCGTACCTGGGCTGCTGCCGCGGGCTTCTTGGGCGCTTATCTGGTCATCCGGCTCGTAGTGGCGTGGACGGTCGGAGTCTGGGGACTCAAAGACCCTTTGATGCGCAGGAAATGGTGGCTGGTCCCTCTGTGGGACGTCGCTTCCTTTGTCATCTGGGCCGTCAGCTTTGTCCAAAACCGCATCCACTGGTGCGGCACGGAATTTTATGTGCGCAAGGGAAGGCTGGTTCCTGTCAGCCCGCGATAGTTCAAGCGCCCAGTCATTGCTTCGCAACAACGGACCCTACTCCTGAATTCTTTAAACCGAGGGAAATGCTAGCGAACGTGCTTTTAGTCTGTGCGGTGGCTGGTCTCTGCACGAGTACCGTGTACTTGGGCTTGGTGGTAGTGGCGGTCTTGCGGTTCCACGCTTCAAACGGGGTGTCCGGGAGCCTGCGGTGGCAAAGCTTACCTCTGCCGCCTGTTTCGGTTCTAAAGCCGGTGCATGGATCGGAACCACTGCTGGAAGAGAGCTTGGAGAGTTTTTTCGAGCAGGAATATCCGCACTTCGAACTCATCTTCGGGGCAAGAGACGATGATGACCCGGCGCTTGAAGTTGTCCGGGCCCTCTGCCGGAAACATCCCGAGGTCCCAACCAAGATTGTCCTATCCGGTGAGCCACCTTTCCCGAATGCCAAGATTTTCGTCCTTGAAAAGATGCTCGCTGAGTCCTCCCATTCGACCTTGGTAATTGCTGATAGCGACGTTCGTGTGACGGCGGATTATCTTGCGGAAGTGGTGCATCCACTTCTTGACCCGAACGTCGGTATGGTTACTTGCCTTTACCGCGGCATACCGACGGGCGGGATTTGGTCCCGCCTGGAAGCGCTGGGTATGTCCGTAGAGATGTCATCAGGCGTACTAGTGGCCAATCTGCTTGAGGGAATGAAATTCGCCCTGGGGCCCACCATGGTTACGCGGAAAGAAATCATCGAGGAATTAGGCGGGTTTGAAGCGCTGCGAGACTATCTAGCTGACGATTTTGTCTTGGGCAACCTTATCGCCGGGCTGGGGAAGATGGTTATCCTTTCTTCCCATGTTATCGACCATGTGGTGTTGAACCGGTCCGCCCGTGATTCCTGCCTCCATCAGGTTCGCTGGATGAAGAGTTCCAGGTTTTCGCGGCCGCTGGGACACTTAGGAACCTGTCTGACCTTTGCCGTGCCCTTTGGCCTCCTGGGGCTTGCGGCGGGATGGCTGCGTGGCGAATGGAAACTGGGTCTGCTCCTGCTGGGCCTGGCAGTTGTGAATCGGATGCTACAGTCGATAGCCGTGGGCTGGGGAATCGTTTCCGATCTCCGCGCGCTTACTCTTTGCTGGCTCTATCCGGTGCGAGACCTGCTGGGTTTTTTCCTCTGGTGCGCGAGCTATTGGGGCAGGGAAATTGTCTGGCGCGGGGAACGGTATCGCCTGGAAGGTGGTGGGCGCATGGTGCGGCGGCTCGCTTCTCATCATGGGGCGACGCGGAGTGATACTGCTGTTTAGAGCCCGAGTTCAGCGCTGGTTGCTGTAAATCACTTTGCCCGAGCTTTCGGCGATGATGTAGCGCGGCTGAGGAATCACCTGTTCGGCGCGCTTCCGCTGGATGGGAGGAACAAACAGAAAGACTCGCTTCCCACTTTCCCAATCTCTTACCAAGTCAGCATCATCCAGGAACACATGCGGGACGTCCGGAAATGTGGACCCAAACCACATTACGGTCGTCCGCCCATTCACCAAGTCAACGGGTCCATTCAAATAAAAAATCAACGATGAGCCGTAGGCCTCGTCGCCATAAATCATGACCACGTCGCCGGGTTTTTCGCGGCTCTTGATGGCCTCGGCCAGATTCTTTGACGAGAGAAACGGTCCGAAGCGCGCGAATGCAAGTTGCGCAGCCACAAGGAAGGTTGCGGCGGCGAGGCCCATTGCCCAGGTTGCCGCGAGCTTCCTCTTTCGGAGGCGCAGGATCAGTGCCGCCAGGGGCCCGATGAGCAATGCGGCGGCAGCCAGGCCCGCAGGGAGGCGAAGCGCGGCAAAGGCGGATGTGGTGAGGTCAAAAAACTTGGACAGGGCAAGTGTGTTGCCGGCAACATCGCGGTGCACCAGCAACTGCCCCAGATCGCTAGTGGGCGGCACGTTCCGGGAGGCCCAGAGAGCAGCGACAAGCACGGAGCCAGCAATCACTCCAGCCGCGGCGTAGAGGCTGTTGCCCAGAATGGTCCAACGGCTTGAGCGTTCCTGGGTTTCCTCGCGCGCGAGGCTTCCAGCAATCAGCAGGAGCAGTGGGAGATAGGCCGGAAGAGTGTAATACTCCTGGTTCATCGTCGAAAATGAAAAGAAGACGAGCACGCAACCCGCCCAGACCCAGCAAAGCAATCGAGTTCGAGCGGCAATGGTGAGCTCAGCAGGTTTTCGAATAGCGGCGACGTCCTTCCGTAGATCTCGGAAGATCAGCGGGAAATACAAGCTCCACGGAAACAGCCAAACCAGGTGCAATCCCCAATAGAGCATCGGCGGGAGTTTATTGTAGTCGTGGGGATAGCGTTTGCCCAGAAAACGGAGAAATTGCTCGTTGACGAAGTAATCCCAGAAAAAGCCGTGGTTGCGGATGCCCGCCAGGATATGCCAGGGCGCAGCGATCAGGAAAAAGAAGGCAATGCCTTTGCCCAGGCGGAATTCCCGCCAGCGCCGCCACTCGCCAGTCAAGAGCAGATAACCGATGGCCGGGAATGCGACAAACACTAACGGTCCCAAGCCCTTGGTCAACACTGCCAATGCCAGCGCTGCGTAGCCCGCATACCATCGCCACTCCTTTTCGCGCCTGGCCTCGAGCGCCGAGAAAAGGAAATAGAGCGAGAGCGCGATCAGAAGGCTGAGTATGACGTCGGCGATCAGGATCCGGCTGAAGAGGTAATATCCCACGGAAGTCGCCACAAACAGCCCTGCGTAGATTCCTCCTCGGTCTCCGAAGGCGCGGCGTCCCCAGAGCAGGCCGAGTCCGATGAAGCCCAGGATGCAAAGAATGATGGGAAGACGCACGCCGAACTCCGACACGCCGAAAACCGCGAAGCTGGCACTGACCAGCCAATAGGGGAGTACGGGTTTTTCCAGATACCGGACGCCGTCCACGTGCAGCGTGACGTAGTCGCCCGTGCGATACATTTCTCGGGCAGCCTCGGCGTGCGTTGCATCGGCGTCATCAAGCACCGGAGGACGAAAAGCTCCGGGAAGGTAAATCGCGAGCCAGATGAGGCAGATGATGAGGGTGGAGAGCCGGCGGCGACGTGCGGTGGCACCCGGGCTGCGTGAAGGTTCTGGTTTGATTTCTTCTGGCTGCATGTCTAATCGCAATCTGGCATTGATGGGCCACGCGTGGGTGACCCGACGAAGCTCGAGGTCAAATTCCCACGGCTTTGATCTTGGGCCTAGCCGCCGGTGTCAACGTTTAGTTCGATAACCCGGTGTTGGAATCCCACAAAATGATTGAAATAAGGAGAAGTAACGTTGTTGTAAACATCCCTGGGATTGGTCGTATTGGTGAGGTTCCGGACACCGATTCCCCACCGCAACTTCATTTTACCAAGTCCGAAGGGTAGAAAGCCCGGCAAAGGAAAGAATTTCCAAACCTTGAAGTCGAAAGAAAAGAACGTCGGGAAGCGGCTGCTATTGGGGACTCCGACGTAGTTCAGGAGCGGACTGGTTGGCGATGCATTGCTTGGCAGAACATTGATACTGGAGTATGGGAAGCCCGTATGCAAGTCGATAATCGGCGCAAAGACGATCTTATGCGGGAGATTGAGGACTCCCCACGTGATCAGACGGTCTGGGACATCCGAGGGAAGACTGGAGTAAGCGTTGGGACGAAGCACGGGTTCCTGGAACGGAACAAAGACGCTCCCAACCGTGTTTAAGTCACCTTGCGCCCGGCTATGAACGTAGGAAACGTTCAGTTCGGTCCCGCCTTCAGCTCGATAACTCACCGTTGATTCAAACTCATGGTAGCGAGCTGCTCCTCGATTGGAAAGCATAAGCGTCGCATCGAGAGCTGAGGGTGCCTCCGGACTGATCACAAACTCCTTATAGGTGCTGCTATTAAGGTAGCTCAGGCGCAAAGCCACGTGGCTAGAGAGTTGACGGTCAAACTCAACGTGCCAGCTTAGGTTGTACGGCGTGGCATCCAGATCGGAGCAGGAGGGGACGACATTGAGTCCCAAGCGGGTACGGATGGCACAGACATTCCGATAAATTACGGGACTGCCCAAAGGGCTTCCGAGCTTGTCAAACAGTGTCACCACTTGTGTGGGATTGGTTGCAAAATCGCCGGCCAGCAGGGGAACCCGCGACTGGAAGACTCCGATACCCGCGCGGAGAATGGTGCGGCCACCTCGACCGGGCGAGTAAACGAAGCCGAGGCGTGGCGCAAAGCTGGCTGCCTTTCCGACCGACTGGCCAAAATAACGAAGTCCCATGTCCACCGCGGCATGGCGGTTCCACGCCCAATGATCCTGGATAAAAGCCGCTCCTTCTGTATTGTCCGCGCCGAGCGCTGATGGCGCTGTCGAGCTGGGGTTTCCGCCCGGCCCCCGGAACTCAATCAGCCCGGCAAGCGACCCATCCGCCCGCAGGACTTGAATGGGGCGCGAAGCGCTGGTCCCCGAATAGGTGCGATAGATAAAATCACTCCCGATTTTGAGTTGATGCCTGCCTAAACCGTTCCAGGTCGGGAAGCGGTAAACCGTGGTTGCCTCCCATTGGTCGCTCCTCCGACTCCAAGTGTTAAAATAGTTTCCACCAACCCCGTTGGGAGTGATGATCATATCCAGCGGGCCCTGTCCGTGAGCGTCGTCATTAAATTTTGTAAACTCGAAAACGTTGCTGAGGATCGCCCCCGATTGGAACTGGTAATTGTCGTTACCTTGAAACGAATAGCCGCGCTGGGAGATATTTGACGAAGCGGATTGAGGGATCAGGGAGTTGATGTCGGCGAATTCCTGCTTCCCTGGAAAGATGTGCACGTTCACTGAGGCAACGTGCTGCGGGGAAAAGACGTACTGCAAAGTCGTGAAGGAGTTATAGCTCTCCATCTTGGTTTCGTTATGGGGCCATGCCAGGCCGCGAACCGGAACCTTCTTGATGTGATAGACGAAAGCCTCTGAAAAGGTCAGATTATTCTTCGTGATCGGGCCTGAGAAGTCCAGGCGCGGATCCCAGTCATTGATGCCGACCAGATGGCCACTGCGACCGCGGAAACCCGGGAAGAAGTCATTAAAATCCCATCCCCACTGGGTCCCAGGTGCTTTTGTGTCGATTGTTGTTAAGCCCCCGGAAAATCCTCCGTACTGAGCGTCGAGGGGCGCTTTGTAAATATTCAGTGATTGAATCGCGTCAATGGAAAGATCGATATCAAAACTGCCGGTTACCGGACTCACAGCCTCTGCGGAATCGATCAGCAGCATCCCCTGGTTTTCAGTACTCCCCTTGATGTTGATTTTGCCGTTCGGGGTCCGGATGACACCCGGGACCAGAGGGAGAGCTGATTTGAATTTCTGTTCCGCAAGTGGCAGGGTCGTAAGTTCAGTGGAATTCAGCTTTCCCGGCGGCGCGGCGTTTTGCTGAGAAACCGTTCCACCTTCCGCGTGCACTTCCACCTTTTGTTTCACTAGTTTTTGCGTGGGCATCACGATGTGGAGGGTCGGCGGTGCGCTTTGCGAAATTTTCAAGCCCGTTTGAACGAAAGGCTCATACCCGAGAGCGGTGCAGGCGAGGTCGTAAGTTCCCGGCATAAGGCCGCGTATATTGAAATAGCCCTTAGACCCGGTGTTGACGGTGAAGCCCGCGCTGGGCAACATTCCGCCGCTCAGTGTGCAGACCACGCCGCCAATGGGATAGCCTTGCTCATTCACAACTTGTCCCTGAAGTTCCTGGGTTCGCTGGGGATCCGCAGCGCGCGAGGAGCTTGTGACGGCCAGGGTGAGTGCAAGAGCGCTAACCAGGAGGCCAAAGGCCTTTGATATCATCGTTCTACGGTGCTGAAAATGGAGTTTAGAGATGTGCTTTCGAACTTTCCGCATCCAACCTCTCAGAATTTGTTAGAGCCCGATTGCCAATTCCGGGATGCAAAATCTCTGCAAATTTTTTCCGGGGTCATCCTCGAATTTTAGCGGCCCCAGGCACAAAACCTTAAGTATAAACCTTCCGTTACAACCTGGAAACTCCCTTAAAGTAGCCGCAGAGGACGCGTTTGCCATGACCGGCCCTGCGCGGTGCAATAACCTTTTGTAGGTCAAGAATTTGCACGCAGCGCTCTGCACAGCTTGCTGGCTTGAGAGAAGCCTTCTGAATGCCCTTGGATATGAGCGTGTTCGCCGGAATTATGTTGCCCGGACTGCGAATATTCGACAATTCGCCTGCGTAATCGTGGCGCGGCCGGTCACTTCTTGATGTGATAGATGTCACAGCGGCGGTCTTCTGGATATGGTTTGATCTCCGAGTCTGGTGCACCGAAACATTCACGGTTCCAGGCAGAAGGAAATCTTATTATGCATGCCTATATTATCTTGGCATTGATTTTCATCACCGGGTTTATATTAGGGCTCCTGGTGAACGGCCTGTGGCTAAGGGGTAGGGTTCGGCTATACCAGAAGTTTATCGACGAGCGGCTCAGCAGCATTAATGCTACGGCATCGAGTCGAATTGGAGAATGAGAACGCGTTGGACCTTTCTGAAATGCCCTAAGCCTAGAGCGTTTAAAAATCCCTCGCCGCCGCTTCCGAATGCTCTCTCGCCACCGAAGTTCCCCAACGCAGGTCTCTTTCACCTCTTGTTTCGGAGTTTTTGGTAGAATGGCGCCTCTATAAGCGCTCGGCTAGGTATCGCCCTTTGCTAAATGGCGAGTTATGTAAAGACCAGACGTTGCTCCGAAGCCAGCATGGATGAATCCATCGAAATCAGAGTGCTCCGTGTGTTGTGCCAGGGTACGCCTGAGGGTCCTGTCAAGGACATTGGAGAATCTCTGCTGCGGGACTACCATTGGCGCAGCGCCACCCATAGGACGCTGTGGGACGCACTCCGCACCATCCCTTCGGAAGATATAAACGTCCTACGGCAGTTGCTCCCCGCTCAATTGACTCGCTTGGGATTTCCTGACGAGGAATGGGAGCAACTGTTTGTTCCCCAAACACTTTCCAAGGAGGAAGCCGTCGCGTTTATGCGCCGTATGAGGGATAACAGCGCATAATTAACATGATTGAGAGTTGGTTTTCTTCCGTTCTTCTAATCCGGGTTGCGTATCCCGCGGCCGTAAAATGGAAAGCAAGTCTTCGAAGAGCGCGACAACCGTAAATCCTGAAAGTGGCCGTACGACGAGCTTTCGACGTATCGCCCCTTGGGCAACAGTCCCCGAGATTCTTGGCGTTTACGCTGGCATTCTCCTCTACATCTGGCGGTGGCAATATACGCATCCTTACTCCTGGATCTGTCTGTTCGCGATCATCCTGCTGAGCCATTTCGTACACCATGATCATTTAGAAGAAATGGGACTCACAGGTTGTCAACTATGGCCTTCCGCACGTCTTATGTTTCCACTGCTGGCAATGGTTATTATTTCAGCGTTTCTTTATGGGCTGTGGAGGCGTGAGGGGGCCTTCGTGTTGCTGCACGCCCACGCGTGGCTATCCTTTGCCGGGTACGCATTCTGGTGCGCGTTCCAGCAGTACTTGGCGCAATCGTATTTTTACCGGCGCTTACGAACTATCCTCAAGACTCCGCACCTCAGTTCGCTAGCCGTTGCTATCATGTTCGCGGGGGCTCACATCCCCAGCCCTATATTAATGGCGGCCACCTTGGCGGGTGCTTTTGTCTTTGCAGAAGCGTTCGAGCGTCATCCCAACATTTGGCCGCTTGCATTGGTTCAGGCCGTTGCGGGATTTTTGATTGGCACGGTGGCGCCGACGGCCGTAATTCACGGAATGCGGGTCGGCCCGGGCTATTATTCTTACCGTCTGCATTAGAGGCCGAACGGCGACCCAGCCAGGGTGGGGAATTAAAGGTTTAAACGCTTGCCGGACCCTGGCTCAGAACGGTCAGAACGTCTTTCTGCTCAGGAGAGTTGGATGAAACGGGCGTGCGGCAATCTGCCCGTCGAATTGCGGAGCCCAGCGGCCGGGAATTGCAGAGTTGCAGGACGGGCACGTCCCCTCATGAGTCAGGTGGTAGCCTGAAATGCGGTAGCCGCTGCGCTCGATGAGCAGAGCATCGCAAGCGGGGCAACGAGTGTTCTCAAGATCTCCTACCAGCCCCGGAAGGTTGCCGGCGTACACAAACTTCAGGCCGGCGGCCTTACCGGTTTGATAGGCCCGCTTAAGGGTGGCAGGGCGCGTATTCGCAGGATCGGTCATCTTGTAGTCTTTGTGAAAGGCCGTGACATGCCAGGGGATGTCTGGCGAAACGCTCACAAGGAATTCCGCCAAGCGCTGCAGTTCGTCGTCGGAGTCGTTGAATCCTTCAATGAGCAAGGTGACTACTTCCACCCAGAATCCCAATGCATGGGTGCGCCGGATGGTGTCCAGGATGGGCTCAAGGCGCCCTCCAAGCTTGCGGTAATGGCGGTCGTCGAAGCTCTTGAGGTCAATCTTGTACAAGTCAACCCAAGGCCGCAAATACTCAATCACCTGGGGTGTTCCATTGCCATTCGAGACGAAACCCGTCACTAGGCCAGCTGCTCGGGCTTCTTTGAAGATAGCGACCGCCCACTCGCAGGTGATGAGGGGTTCGTTGTAGGTGCTCACCATGATCTTGGCGCGCTGTTCAAGAGCATCGCGCACCAACGCTTCCGGCTCGGCGCGCAACGGCGGGGCAACGGCATTAGGGTCGCGAAGCGCCTGGGAAGTTACCCAGTTCTGGCAATAGCTGCAGTGGAGGTCGCAACCCAGCATTCCAAAGCTGTAGGCGAGCGAGCCGGGATAGGCGTGGAAGAAGGGTTTCTTTTCAATCGGGTCGCACTGTACCCCTCCGACATAGCCCCACGGAACATAGAGCTTGCCTCCGCGGTTGAAGCGAACCTTGCACACTCCCGTATGGCCATCCGGAATGCGGCAGGCGTGCCCGCAGGCGAAACAACGCACAAATCCACGATTGAGCGGCTCGCAGAGCTCTCCGTCGCGTACGTTGGCGCTGAGGATGTCACGTAAAGTCGCCATGGTGCGGCAGCCTGTTATGCAGTGTAAATCTCTATTGATATTATACGCCGCGGCTCATGTGGGTGCCAGTTGCCGCAGGAGAAAAGGCGACGATTTGTGAAGGGAAGAAATGAATTCGCACCCTGAAACGCCTTCGTTGCCGGATGCAACTCCAGCATTCCGCTATTTCTTGGCCATGGCCCGGATCCGTTCCCGGTAGGCATCAACCGCTTCTGGCGCGTGCTTGGTCATCCAGATTTCATAGCTTGAGGCGAGACTCTCCAGATTCTTCCACAACTGCGGGTTCTTGAAGTTTGCCCGGATTGACTCGATCAGCGGCTTGACCTTTTCCCAAACTCCAAAGAATTCCCCGGTACTTTCAAAGAAAAATTCCTGCTTGATCAGGCCGTTGTTGACAATGGCAGCGGCCATTTCCCAGTATGAAACGACCATGCGGAAATAGGCGTTCGGTTCCGATCCCGGAGGGCATTTCTTATTGAATTCTTCCTGCGACTCAGCCTTGAAGTCGCGCACAAACCAATCGCGCGCCTGGCGCATCTTCTCCTCGCGGCGAAGTTCAAAGAGCCGCAACAATAGTTCAGCATCGTGGTGATCCGGATGTTCCCTCACAGGCCAGGCCTCCTCGTTGTGGTCAATTCCGTCCCGATCTTAGCCCCGCGTTCAGCGCAGCCTGTGCCTGGCTGGCTTGGCGAGAATGCAAATTGAAACTTCTATGGTACCACGGTTCGAGGGGCTATTACGGACAGCGGGGAGCTTCAGGCCAGCCCGTCGCGCTGTGCATTACCTGGAGTCTGAGACGGACAGGTGTTTTGAAGCTTATCAAGAAGCGCGGCAACTTTTTGTCCGATCAAGTCCCGAATTACCCGATAGGAATCCAACTCGTAGCCGTAAGGATCTGGAATCTCCCACTCCACAAGACGGCCCGTAAAACCGGAAGGCAAGGGAAACTCGACTTCGCTGCCCATTGATACCACCATGTCCATCTCCGTAACGGGAACGTCACGCAGTGCCTTAGACCATTGTTCATCTATCGAGATGCTTTGCTCCTCAAGAACTGTCCGCGTGTGCGGGAAAATCGAACCGAGGGGGTGCGAGCCGGCGCTCCACACTTGGATTCTGGCTGCGCCAAGAAAGTTCGCAATCGCCTCCGCCATCTGGCTGCGGCAGGAATCTCCAACGCATACAAAGAGGATCTTTGTGGGAGGCTTTTGATACAACTTGTCCATAGCGAGGTTGGCCCCCGCGGGTTGATTTGTATGGCCGCCTGCCTTAATGGGAGGACGAACTGCGGCGAGGCCGGGCATCCATCTTCTTGAGGAAATAACGGTGGATCGTTTCGTCGGCCGTCAGCTCAGGATGGAACGTGGCAGCGAGCACGTGCCCTTGCTCCACGAGAACCGGCAACCCTTCGGCGCGGCCAAGAACCTTAACTCGCTTGCCCACCCTCCGGATCACGGGAGCACGGATAAAGACCATCTCGAGAGGATGATCGGCGAGAGCAGGGCACTCGCCCTGGCGGATGGCGCTCTCAATTTGACGGCCGTACGCGTTGCGTTCGATCGAAATATCGATCAAGTTCAGGCTGGCCTGGGAAGGATTCAGAACCTCTTTGGCCAGGAGAATTGCTCCGGCGCAGGTTCCGAAAATTGGTTTTCGCTGCCTGGAAAAGCTCTTGAACGCTTCCCAGGCTCCCGACTCGGAAAGAAATTTCAGGATGGTGGTGCTCTCACCCCCAGGCAAAATCAGCGCGTCAACTTCCGCAAAATCCTCAGGATGCTTCAGGAGTTTCCATGCTGCACCAATGCGCGAGAGAATTCGCGCGTGCATGGCGAAATCCCCTTGGGCGGCAACAATTCCGACGAGTTTGGTTGTTTTTGTCTCCATAGTGATATCCGGTTTTGTCTGGCGCTTCCTGAGAGCACCCACTAACCACTGAAAAAATTGCGCGCCACGAATAGAAGGTTGGCAGGACGCTCAGCCAGCCGGCGTGCAAACCATGGGAACCAAAGAGTTCCGTAAGAAATCAGCACCGACGACCGCCATCCTTCGCCGGCCAGGCGAAGTTGCTCGTTGCGCGCGATCCCGTAGAGCATCTGAAACTGGAAGTCCTTACCGGTCAAGCGCTGCGTGCGGGCGAATCCTTCGATGCAGCCAATAAGATTACGGTCGTGAGTGGCGATGACGGTTCGGATCCCGGCCTTCCGGACCGTTCTGCTCAACAGTCTTTGAGCCAAGACTAGGAAATTCGTATCCACGTCTTTCTTGCGAGGGAAAGCGACCGTGCGAGGATCCCAATAGGCTCCTTTGACCAGGCGATTGGCTGGCGCGAGCGGCA
>JBJKQF010000008.1:0-5239 GCA_046705545.1 Terriglobia bacterium | reverse complement strand
TGATGCCAGGGGTTTCCTTCCGGTAGAGAGATATCAGCGCTTTGGTCAGGTTCAGGTAATAGTAACCCCAGCCTCCGCAGCCGCGGTAACCACATCCATCCAGCTTGGTGGGTTCAATGTCATCACTGAAATTCAAATTGTACTCGTCGCCGTAGACCTTGCGCATGGCGCCCGGACCCATACCATGGCCATTGGGCTGCCCGGAAAATTGGTTCCACTGATGGATCTGGATAAACTCGGGATGATATTTGAACGCCACCTTCCAGCTCTCAAGGTAAGGCGCCCCGTGGTCTCTGCCTGTCGCCTTGGGGTCAAGCCAGCCCCCGTAAAAAGCGGTCTTGTGGTCCGCGTGTGAAATGACAAAGGGGAAACAAGATGGAGTAACGACCGTCTCCTCAGGACCACCGTCCTTGAAGGTCACTACCTGCCGGATCGTTCCGTCCATCCAGGACCAATACCCGCATTGGTCCACATGCGTGTTCTGGAGTTGAGTTCCCATCCAGCGGACTGTCCATCCCGGGGCGACAACCTGGCTGGTAAGCTTCGCCAAATCCGCGCAGCTCCTGCCGGGAACATTAATGCTGGCCGACCACCACGTCAGAAGGATGAGGGGCTTTCCATCCACGTTGAATAACAAGCGCCGGTACCGGGGATTGTCGAGAAATTTCTTGCTGGCCCACCGGATGATCTGGTTGAGTCTCTTGATGCCGGTGAGAGGATGGGGAACGCTACTGAACGGCGGCATCATAAAGACCAGTTTGGGCGGATGCCTGCCTTCTTTTTGTAACTGGCTGTATGTCTTGAAGATCAGCTCCGTGGTTTCCTCGACTTCGCGCGTGGCCCCCTGATGAAGCTCCCATGCGGGCTTTGCGATCAGGAAGTTCGACCAGTCAAGGGAAAGATAGTCGATTCCCAGGTCTTCGAACCACTGTTCATGCTTCTTCAGGAGGCTGACGTCATAGGAACTGTACTTTCCAAGAATGGGAATCGCCTCCTCGGTCCCGCTATAAACTCCAACCCAACCCGAAGGCTGGCCGGCGTCCCAATTGAAGTTGTGTTTGGTGAAGTAGCATTCATATTGAAGGCCGATGCGAGTGCGTGAGGCGTTGGATGCCGCAGGGGAACCTCCAGGATTTCCGCCCATTTCAGGGCGATTGGCAGAGGTGCCCTTTCCCCCACAGCCCAGAGCCAATCCCGCCGTCAGGAGAGTCCCTACTAAAACAAATCTGCGCATCATCCTCACGCGAATCTCCCAGTTTGCGTTTGCCGCGGGAAAAAGCGGGCGCGCCCAAGTTGCTAAACCCGGAGGGGAAAGGACATGCCATCAGCCCGGCCTTGCGGCGAGCTGCGCTACTTAACTTTTTCTTTCATGCGCTCTTTGTAACCGTGCTCAGCGGCCCAGCGATTGAATTCCCGGATCATCGGATTGGTCCAGTGACCGTCAATCTGGCCAGGAGCGTACTTTTGCTCTCGGAGCATCAAGTGTCCCCAATCATCAACCACATGCGCCAGGTCGCCATGGTCCGCCACGGTTTTAACCATCTGCGGGGGAATAAACGTAACCCCTTCAGGGTCGCTGACAGCGATATCGCCGGGCATTACGGTGGCGTGACCGATCCGGATGGGGACGTTAACCCCCACGAGCATCACATTCTTTAGGACCGAAGCATCCGTCCCCCGGCAATACACTTGAAAGCCGGTGATCTTCTCAAGCCCGGTGGTATCGCGGACTGCGCCATTGACGATCAGCCCGTTGTGGCTCTTGGTATAAATCGACGTGCCGAGGTTGTCGCCAATGAAAGTTCCGGCCTTGATCTTTCCAAACAGATCCACCACCAGCACGTCGCCCGGCTGGAGCCTATCGATAACCCAAGAGTTTTCACCGTGCCCCAGTGCTTTCAGCTTGGCGCCGTTGGCCCGGACCACCGAATCCAGGTCAGACCGGTAGGGCATGAAGACTGCGGTTACCACGCGCCCGATCATGCGCTGCTTGGAAGGATTAATCACTTGCCATCCGCCGTCAAACTGGTTGGGATATCCCGCACCCACCAAAGCTTCAAAAGCTTCTTCGGCATCTACCTCCTTAAGCCTGTTTATGAGTTGCTCGGAAACTTTGGGCCGCCCGTCTGCAAAGCGGTCGCCCTTCCAGGCCTGCGTCATATTCATAAGCTGCTGTTTGGAAAGCGTCATAAGCTGAGCAAAAGATGGGCTCGCGCAGCCCAATGCCAGCATCAAAAAAGCTGCAACGCGAAGGATCGACTTCATAGGGTAGTTCCTTTCCTTACTCATCCTGCCAGAGGATAAAGTTTTCGCTCCAAGCGCTGATTTCGGCTCACGCCCGGACTGCTTGAGATTCACCGCCGCGGGCGTGCAGGAGCAATGACGCCCCCGCGGAAACAATGAACGCCACGCCAAGAATCGAAAATCCGTAAACAAAATTTCCCATCGCCTTATCAAAGTAACCTACCGCCAAAGGCCCAAAGTATCCGCCCAGATTGCCCAGGGCGTTGATCATGCCCATAGCCGAGCCGCTCACCGAGTTCGGCAGGGTCTCCGACGGGATGGCCCAAAACGGGCCGAGCACGCCGAACGATCCCGCCCCCACCAGGGTGAGGCACACAAAAGAGAGCCAGAAAGAGTGCGGGCTGAGCAAAACCCCTCCAAGGAGGAACACTCCGGCCCAGAGCAGGCTGGCGGCCACGTGCCCGCGCCGCTCGCGCTTACGGTCGGAATGGCGCGAAAGCACCACCATGCCAATCCCCGTCACCACAAATGGAATTGCAAATAGGATGCCTACTGCAAAGTCGCTCAGATGTTTCTCACTGTGCAGGGCGCTGGGCAACCAGAAAAGGAAACCGTAATTGCCACAGACGAGGAGAAAATAGACCAGGACCAGCAGAAGGACTTGTGGCCTCAGCAGGGTTTCAAGGTACCGCGCGGGCCTCGCGGGCTCCAACTCAGAGCACTCTCCATGCAGAGTCTCCTCCAGGTATTTTCGCTCTCCGTCTGAAATCCATCGCGCCTCATGCGGCCGGTCGTCAATCATCGTCATCCAGATCAGCAGCCAGATGAAAGGCAGGATCCCTTCCGAAATCAGCATGACGCGCCAGCCCCAATGCCCCAGAATCCAGCCGGAAACCGGAGAGGAAACCACCACCGCCGCCGGCAGGCAGAGCATCCAGTATGCATTGGCGCGCGCGCGCTCCGAACGCGGAAACCAGTGCGCCAACAGAACCAACGTGGCGGGCCACACGCCTCCCTCCGCGACCCCCAGCACGAACCGCATCACCACAAGTTCCTGCCAAGTCCTGACCAGACCGCACACGACGGCCGCCAGCCCCCACAACACCAGCAGGATCCCCACAAAGCGTTTGGCGCTCCAGTGCTCCGCCAGATAGCCGCCGGGAATTTGCAGCAGCAGGTATCCCCAGAAAAAAATCCCGGCCGCGCTGCCGGCCTGCGCCGGGTTCATGTGCAGGTCATGGCTCATGGAAGGCAAGGCTAAAGAAATGTTCGTCCGGTCCACGAATGCGATGGTGTACATGATAAAGGCGACGGGAATGATATGGCGCCAGCGCTGGGCAGGAATTTCCATGCGCGCCGGATTATACCAGACTCTGGACGATTGACACTCTAATCTAAGGTGTGCTACCTAGAAGGTGCGAACGGCATGGGATCAGAAGAAATTCAATCCGCGTGGGAACTGCTGAAGGAAGCCTACCAATATCAAGTGGGCGGCGAGTATGAAATGGCCGCCGAACTGTACAGGCGCTCTTTGGACCTTCACCCCACGGCCGAGGCTTATACCTTCCTGGGTTGGACTTACGGCCATCAAGGCAAAATCGAGGATGCCATCGAGGAATGCAAGAAAGCCATTCAGATCGATCCTGAATTCGGCACGCCTTACAACAACATCGGCGCCTACCTGATCCAAATGGGAAAGTATGACGAAGCTTTTCCCTGGCTGGAGCGCGCCCTGCGCTCCGAGCGGTACGAGGCTTATCACGACCCGCACTACAATCTGGGCCGGGCATACATGGCCAAGGAAATGTATGGCAAGGCCCGCCACCACTTTGAGCAAGCGCTGGAAATTTGCGCGAACTACACCCCCGCAAAGGAAGGGCTGGAAAGCCTGCGCCTCAAGCTGCAATAAGTCCGGCGGGGCAAGGCCTATTCACCTCTCCAACCACCTTCAATTCAAACTCCCGGTCACAGAACGCGCCGTCCGCCTCCTCAGGCGCTCGCCGCCTTTTTCTCATAGCGGTCCAGGCATTCCTGGGAGCAGAAGTGCAGGGTCTTATTCCCTTGCACCAAGCGGTGGGAAACTTCGGTTGAGACGAACATTCCGCAGACGGGATCGCGGGCTGTGCGGCCTCGGGCGGCCTCAGCCTTGCGGCGGGTTTGGGAATTGTGCGGCCCCTGGAAGCCTTTCTTTGTGCGTCCTAAAAAACTTCGCACCGTCTGAGTCAGGGTCCACGCCACCCCGATCAGAAAGACCAAATCCATGAGGGCATCGAGTAAACGTGCCACGTTAGTATGACGGCATCCGGACGAAACGGGATGCTTTATCCTTACTGGGACGCGGACGCTCCGCTCGAGGATCGCAACGCCGCGTCCAGTTTTTGTTTCAATTCCTTGAGACCCGGATAACTGGGATTGCGCCGGTCGAGCTCTCTCCAGAACTTTTTCGCCGTCCGGAGATCATGCGTGCCTTCGAGGTTAACGACGATCATATTGAACATGGTAGGTTGATGGTCCGGGGAAATCTTGAGAACTTCATGGTACTCGCGAAGGGCATCCTGCGGCTGGCCGGCGTAAAAATACGAGGTCCCCAGGTCAGTTCGCGCATTGATGTTCTTCGGTTCGAGCGAAAGGGTTCTCTGGTACCACGGGATCGCCAGCGAGTAGAGCTTCTGGTCATAAAGGTAATTCGCCAGCCGCAGCGGAATCTGGGGATTCTTGGGATCCTCCTCGGCGCTCTTTTGGTAGCTGTCAATGACCTGGGAAACCTGCAGCGAGGGATGCCCCGGGGGAAGTCCCGTGGACGGATTGCCCCCTGCGCCTTCCTGGCCGCCCATGGCCGCCGCTCCGCCGGAAGAAGCTATGGCGCCAGCATTCGTGGCGGTCACCTGCTCCGCAACACTGCTCTGTTTCTGCGCTTTATAAAAAAAACCCGCCAGAAATCCCACGCTCAAAAAGATCACTGCGGTCACAACAGTTTCCCACTTCATGCCATCCC
>JBJKQF010000007.1:0-18382 GCA_046705545.1 Terriglobia bacterium | reverse complement strand
CGGGGCTTCCGGGCCGCGGATTTTGTTTGGGTTAAGATCGTCTGGCGAGATGGCGCGGGCCAGGGGGAGCAGGCACGCCACCCAAGCTGATCTGTGATAGACTGCAACTGTGAGATGCCTGCTTGTCATTCCGGTGCTGGCGGGCTTGGTGTTCCCGCCTCTTGCTGCAGCGCAGCATCGCAGCGGACCGCGCAGCTCCGATGCAGGACGTCCCCAGATATCCAAGAGTTCAAGCCAGCGTGGCCTCACGGAGGCGAGACGCAGTTTTATTGCAGCCGCTACCCAAACTCCGGTCATCTCCAAAGCTGGTGGAGCGTATTCGCTTGTAACGCCGTTTCAGGTTAAAACCAGGTCGGCATGGGAAGCGCCGGCGCCAAGGGCCGGTTTGGGGATCGACGTCGGCAAGCATCACCATCGCAATCAGGAATTCCTTTTTTTCAATTATTCTCCCTTGGCCTATCCTTACTCATATTCGAACGCTAACGACGCTGCGGAGTTCTATCCTAGCTTGTGGGCTCCACTCGACCAGCAATACGTCCAAGCCTGGCAGATTGCGCACGGAGATTTGGGCGGGGAAGCGGCGGCTCCGCAGCAGAATGACGCGTTGAGCAGGCAGGTTCAGGCGCTCACTTCAGAAGTTGAGTCGCTACGGCAGGAAGGCTCTGCTCAAGCTCCGGCGGCTCCGCAGCGTGCGGCGCAAAGCAAGTCTGTTCCAACAGTGTTTGTCTATCGTGACGGCCACTCGATCGAAGTGCACAATTACGCCATTTTCGATCAGACACTCTGGGTTTTCGGCGCCGCGACGACGCGCAAGATTCCGCTTTCAGCGATCAACCTTCCAGCCACGCTGAAGCTGAATGAAGACCGCGGGGTTGACGTCTCGTTGCCGCGCACGCAGTGAAGTTGTACGGGCATAAGAATAGATCTCCAACCACGTAGCACCTCACAGGAGAAGATTGTTAATCTGCTATCCCACGCAGCGCGGGGGATGAAGGCTGATGGCGCGCAATATTGAAATCAAGGCTCGAGCGCGGAACTTTGCTTCGATGGCGGCGGCGGCCGCATCGCTGAGCGATACCCCTGGAACCGTGCTGGAGCAACGAGACACTTTTTTTCACGTCTCGGATGGACGTCTGAAGCTCCGTGAGGCGCGGCCGGGAGGAGCGGAGTTGATCTTCTACCACCGGGGTGACTGCCTAGAGGCGCGGCTCTCCGAGTACTCACGGGCAGCGGTTGCAGACGCAACGGTTCTCAAGCACGTGCTGGCGTCGGCCCTGGGGATTTGCGGCGAGGTCAAGAAGCAGCGCCGGCTCTACCACTCCGGGCAAACCCGCATTCACTTGGACTGCGTGGAAGGACTTGGTGAATTCCTGGAACTGGAATATGTCCTGCGCGAGGGAGAGGCGGAAAGCGCAGGGCGGAGTGCCGTGGAAGAGCTATCGCGGCAATTGGGCGTAGAGGCCGCGGACCTGCTGGCGCCAAGTTATGCGGAATTATTGGCGGAAAAGGCGGGCGGCAGGTGAAGCTCCGGAAATTTTGGTGTTATTCTGAGGTGTACGACCAGGCCGTGGCCGCGGGATGGGCTCGGCGCAGGGACTTTGACCGTTACTGTTAAGGGGGACGCTGATGCGGCTGCACAACTTCTTTTCTCCATTTGCATTCATGTTTGGCGAATCCGAGGGCCTGGCGGGCGGTGGACACCCGGTGAAGCGGGGCATCTCGAAAAGCGTTTTTGGAAAAATGCCCGACGGCAAAGAGATCGGCATTTACACACTTACCAACCGCAAGGGAGTGGAAGCGGCCATCACAAATTACGGGGGCAGAGTGGTTTCCATTCTGGTCCCTGACCGGCACGGAAAGATGGCGGACGTTGTTCTGGGATTTGACACCCTCGCTCCATACCTGGGCAAGGAGCCGCATTTCGGCACCGTCGTAGGGCGCTATGCCAATCGAATCGCGCGAGGCCGTTTTACGCTGGATAACGTAGAGTATCGGCTTCCTCAAAACGAGGGAGAGAATACGCTGCACGGAGGCCCTGATGGATTTGGTCGGCGGGTCTGGACGCCGCGTGAGCTTCATGGAGATTCCCCGGCTCTTGAATTGACCTACCTGAGCGGGGACGGGGAAGAAGGTTTTCCCGGCAATCTCTCCGTGCGAGTTGTTTACACGCTGACCGACGCCAACGAGCTTCGGCTGGATTTCACTGCGACCACTGACAAGCCCACGGTGGTGAATCTCACGAACCACGCCTATTTCAACCTGGCCGGGGAGGGAAACGGCGACATCCTCAGCCACCTGATGATGATCAACGCGGACCACTTTACTCCAGGGGACTCCAACCAGATTCCTACAGGAGAAATCCGCAGCGTGGAGGGCACGCCGCTCGATTTCCGCAAACCCACGGCGATCGGAGCTCGGATCGATCAGGATGACGAACAGTTGAAGTTCGGCAGAGGCTACGACCACAACTACGTGCTCAATCATCGCGGGGAAGATTTGGTGCTGGCGGCGCGGGCTGTGGAGCCGGAATCGGGGCGAACGCTTGAAGTCCGCACGTCCCAGCCGGCAATCCAGTTGTACACCGGAAACTTTCTCGATGGCACCGTGCAGGGCAAAGGTGGAAAGTCTTATCCTTACCGCTCCGCGTTCTGCCTGGAGACGCAGCACTTTCCGGATTCGCCCAACCATCCTAATTTCCCTTCCACGGTCCTCAGGCCTGGGCAGACCTACCAGGAGACGGCCGTCTATAAGTTTTCTACTATCGGCTGAGCAAATTTAGATTAGAAGTCGTCATGGAAATCGACTAGTTGCGATGTCGGAAGCTTCGGTTTCGCTTCGGCGGCTAGATTTGTGACCCGGATGCATGAAATCTGGGAAATATTAACCTCTTACCGCAACCCTCCGGTGGTCTGGTGCGTCCAATATGCCAGGAACGGATTCCATAAAACGGTTCCGGCAGAGAACCGAACTCCGCTCTCAGGAGAAATTGGGATGAAGTTACCGGCAGAAGCCTCCTCCAAAAAGAAACCTGACCAATTAGAAATCTTTTTCCCTGCGGGATGCCTGCCCGTGCCGCAAAGCTTTTCTGGAGACGCGGTGATTGGATGGCAAGGTCACGCGGGAAGGTGCCAAGCGTCACGGACTGAATAAACAGTCTTACCTTAAATTGATTCGGGCTGGCCGGAGTATAACGTCCAATGGAAGGAGAAACTCCCATGAAGAAGACAATCCTCACACTCCTCACGGTTTTTGCCTTCACCGCAACCCTATTGCCAGCCCAGGGGCGCGGCGGTGGCCAAAGAGGTGGTGGAGGAGGAGGCATGCAAGGCGGTGGATTAGGGCAAGGTTCCTCAATAGGGCAAGGCCGGCAGGGCGGCCAAATGGGCAGCCAGCGAGGCCAAGGCACCGTCCAACGGGATCGCATCCGCGCCACCGACCAGCAACGTGACCAACTCCGTACCTGCGATCAAACCGGCGACCAGCTCCGCACTCGCGCGCGCGACATGGCGAAGTCGGCCCGCAGTTCCACTTTCAATGCGGGGGAGGCGCGCCAGCAGCGCGACCAAATCCGCGAACAGCTCCAGACCATGCAGCAGGAGCACCAGCAACTTATGAGCGGACTCTCTAGTGAGCAGAAGTCAGCCGTGCAAAACCGCATCCAGAACATGGACCGGCTCCAAGAGAGGGTGAACAACCGTTTCCAGCAGATGGACGCTGAACTGAACCAGGACGCTCCGAACGCCAGCGTGGTTCGGGAACGCGCCCGCCAAATGGAAAAGGCCACGAAGGAATGGCAAAAAGAATACCGCAAGATGGAAGGCGAGCTGGGATCTTAGTCCCGAAGACTTGAGACAAAGGAGTATTTGAAATGAAAACTCTGCACGGGCTAAGGCTCTCAGCCGCTGTGATGTTGGCGAGTATTCTGGCGCTGCCGGTCGCCTATGCCCAGATGGGACCGGGACCGGGAAGCCGCGCCAGGATGTACAACCCGGCAACGGAGACAACCCTCAGCGGCACGGTTGAGGAAGTGAAAGACGTGGCAGGCCGCCACGGCTGGCACGGCATTCACCTGACACTGAAGACCGCGGACAAGACGACCGACATCCACTTAGGCCCCGCGGCCTTTTTGAAGGAGAGAGGCTGCGAATTTACCAAAGGGGACCAGGTGGAAGTGACAGGTTCAAAAGTCAGCTACCACGGTTCCGAGGCGATCATTGCCCGTGAAGTAAAAAAGGGCGGTCAAACGCTGGTTTTGCGCGACGCGCAAGGTATCCCTGCGTGGTCTATGCGGGGACGCCGTTAACCTGTTTGATGAACAACTGAGGTATGGGAGGGCGGACTCCAACGCCCTCCCACGCCGATCTGGCCAGATGAAAGCGGCGTTAGGCCGCGAAGATTCTCTTCAGACGTTCTCGAACCCGCCGAAAATTAGGGAAAGCTCGCTCGGCCTCGCGGAAGGGCCGGGAATGCATCACCCGGCGCGAACCGTGGCGCTCCAGGGGAAACTGTATGTGCAGCATTTCGTGGAACACCAGATACTCAACCACGTCGATTGGAACAGACTCCGAATCCAGGCTGCGGCTGATGGTGATGGTATGGTGGGCCGGGTCGTAATGGCCCAGCACGGTGCGCGAAGATTTGGGGCTCCAGCCGACGCGGTGGCAGGAGAGTTGGCCTTTGAAGAACTTTTGGTTGAGCCGCTTGAAGATCTCTTCCAAGTCGTAGTGCCGGCCTTGGGCGGGCAGCAGGCGGAGGCGGCCGCGCTTGCGCCGGTTCTCATCAATGCGGCGGCGGACTGCGGGCTCAAACACATAGGCAAGGTAGCATTCGCGAGCTTCGGCAGAGGGACGCCTGCGGAAAAGCTGCGCCAGCAAGAGTTCCGCGAGCGCCTCCAGCACCAGCGGCGGCGCAGTTTCCAGAACGTCGGAAATACGAACTCTCGCGCGGTCGCCCTGCAAGTGGATATTGCTCCTCAGGTTTGCAAAGGGACGATACTCGACGTGGAAAGTCGGTACGGAACGCCTGATGCCCAAGCGCCTGAAGACGCGCGCAAATACAAATTCCGGAGGCGCGGGAGCGCGCAGGGGCAGGGATAGTTGTTGAGACTTGGCGGACGAAGGGGATTTTCGCAAGGTAACCTTTAGGTTTGGCCGGAATCGCCGGAATTCTGCTTGTTGAGCTGTTTCTCTCGCAGCTTCTTCTCTTTCTCGTTGAGTTTCTTTTCTTCTCTGTTTCGTTTCCTTTCTTCCTTCCGGGCTTTCTTGAGGGAGCGCCGGTCCGCTTCTTGGCCGGCCTTGACCGCCTGCATTTCTTTTTGCTGGCCGCCGAAGGCTTGGGTGGCGCCGTTGATGGTATCGTTCATGTCGGCGATGGCGTCGCTCAGCGACTGCGCGTACTCCGCGCCGCCCGGGCCTGGCGATTTTTGAATGCGCAGGAGAAGTTGCAGCTGCTGAGGAGCGTCCGTTAGCAAGTGGCGGAGGCCTGAGCGCATATCCGCTTTCCGGTTGTATTGGTACTGGATCCAATCTTTGAGTTCGTCGTCTAGGGAAATGACCTCTCCCAGCAGGCTGTTCACTTGGCCGCCAACATTCTCCTGGGTTTCCCGTACTTCCCATAATTCCTCAATGTGGTTCAGCCTCTTTTGGATGAGCGCCAGATAAACCTTGATGCGCTGTGAAGGCTCCTGGGCGTCGCGAAGCTGCCCTACCTCCTCCGAATTCAGGTTTCCCCCTTGATTGGCCTGCGCGCAAACCGGCGCCAGCAGCAGGAATATAATCGAACCGAACCGGAATGTGCGATGAAGAGTACTCATGCTGTTGAGGTGGAAGTCGCCGCCAGAGCGCCCCGCTCGCGCCCCTTTGGGTTCTCTTGCGGAGGTGTTCCAGGCGGGAAGAGAACTCCCAGCACCTGGCGATGAACCCGGCTGCTCTCCTCGGAAATCCTCTTGATAGGTTCATTCGCAGGGTAGGGAACTCGCCTGCGAAGGTCTTCAAGCATTCTTCCGTCTTCACGCAAGCTGATCTCGAGTTTCATGCAGGCTCTAAGATGTTTGGAGACGCCCCGTTTTGACCTCTGCAAGGTCTCCCAGGAAAGATTAATTTGCCGGCGGTATTCGTGGAGCAAGGCCAGCCCCTCAGAGAAATGGTCGCCATTGTAGGCTTGGATGGCATCCATCAGTTTCGCACGGGCCAGTCGAATCTGGAGCCGAGCCTTTTTGCCGGGATTCTTCGCACGCGCAATCTTGGCGGCAAGCCGGGTCTCTTGCTTGTTGCTCAGGGGCCGGAAGGCGCAGAGCGATGGCGGCCCTGCGATGGCAATGCATAGGAGCGCGCTAAAGAGAGTAATCCTTGCCCGCATACCTCATATTATAGCTGCATCGGTGGCGCAAGCCACGCGCGCGTTGTCCGCTGGCCGTCGTGGGTCGCGGCCAGCGAATACAATTAGCTCGGAACAAGGCGAGGTTTGGTGCTGCTCTTGGATACAAACCTCAACAGGCGGGCTCTCCAGCGATGGGCAGGCAAGACGCCAGAAATTGGCCCGTGTGGGACTCGTGGCACTGGGCGATCTTTTCCGGAGTTCCCTCCGCGACGACGTAGCCGCCCGCCTCACCGCCCTCGGGTCCGAGGTCGATGATCCAATCGGCGGCCTTCAGAATGTCTAAGTTGTGCTCGATAATCAGCACGGTGGCTCCCAGAGAGATCAAGCGGCGGAAGGCCGCAAGAAGCTTGGCGATGTCGTCAAAGTGCAGGCCCGTGGTGGGCTCGTCAAAGATGAACAGCGTCTTCTCTGTGGCGGGATGCACCATGTGAGCGGCGAGCCGGACGCGCTGCGCCTCGCCGCCGGACAGCGTGGTTGCCGATTGGCCCAGCCGCAGGTAGCCCAAGCCCACCTCATCCAGCACGCGGAGCTTGTTACTGATGGAAGGAATGTTGGCAAAGAAAGTGAGCCCCTCCTTGACCGTTAATTGGAGGACTTCGTGGATATTCTTGCCCTTGTAGGTGATATCGAGAACGGCGGGTTTGTAGCGAGTCCCCCGGCACTCCTCGCAAACCAGTTCGATGTCCGCCAGAAACTGCATGCTCACCGTTACGGTGCCGTCTCCCTGGCAGGCCTCGCAACGTCCTCCCGGAATGTTGAAGGAGAAGTGGCCGGGAGTAAAGCGCCGTTTTTTGGATTCCGGGGTGGAAGCGAAAAGCTCGCGGATACCGTCAAAGGCTTTGATGTAAGTAACCGGATTCGAGCGCGGAGTCCTGCCGAGAGGCGACTGGTCAACGAGAACCACGCTGGCGATCTTCTCATCTCCCTCCAGCGCCTCGAACTCCGCCTGCGGAGCGCTCGAGCCCCTGCGTGACATCATGGCGTTGTAGAGAACGTCATGTACCAGGGTGGACTTTCCGGAACCGGATACTCCGCTGACGCAAACCATAAGGCCCAGCGGAATATCGACGTCGATCGATTTCAGGTTATGCTGGCGGGCTCCGCGGAGCTTCAGGTGGAACTTACCCGGCGCGCCCCGCTTGGAGGCTCCTGGAACGCTGAGTTCTCCCGTGAGATATCGCGCCGTGAGCGAGTGGGGGTCCTTGACCAGTCCTTCAAAGCTTCCCGAATAGATAACGCGGCCGCCGTGCTCGCCGGCTCCGGGTCCGAGATCCAGGACCTTGTCGGCGTGGCGAATCATTTCCGGGTCGTGCTCGACCACCAGCACCGTGTTTCCAAGGTCCCGCAGGCTCTTCAGGATTTCGATCAGCCGCTTGGTATCGCGAGGGTGGAGTCCAATCGAGGGTTCATCCAGAACATAGAAGGCGCCCACCAGATTCGAGCCGAGAGCTGTGGCAAGCTGGATTCGCTGCGACTCGCCGCCCGAGAGGGTGGAAGCCAGGCGGTCGAGGGTCAGATATTCCAACCCGACCTTGTAAAGGTATTCCAGCCTCGAGCGGATCTCTTCGAGTAGCTTTTCCGCCACGGTGCGCTGGGTTGGGGTCAGGCTCAAAGCGTTGAAGAAGTCCAGAGCTCCCTTGATTGAAAGCTTACAGACTTCCACGATATTCTTTCCCTCGATGCGCACGCTAAGGGCGTCCGTGCGCACCCTCCCTCCCTGGCATTCCGGGCAGAGCGTGTAGCCGCGGTAGCGGCTCAAGAAAACGCGCACGTGCAGTTTGTACTTCTTACGCTCCAGGTAATTAAAAAAGCCGCGCAGCCCGGCAAAATTGTCATCCCCTTCCATGACCCATTCCCGCTGCTGCTGGGTGAGGCGGTGGAAAGGGACGTCCAAGGGAATGCCTGCGCTGCGCGCCGCGCGCTTCATTTCAGCCTGGATGCTGCGATAGCGGGGTTTGGTCCAAGGATTGATCGCGCCTTCGGCGAGGGTCTTGTTCTTGTCCGGAATCACGAGGTCGAGATCGAAATCGATGGTGTTGCCGAATCCCTGGCAGCGTGGGCAGGCGCCGGCGGGATTGTTGAATGAGAAGAACGACGGCTGCGGTTCCAGGTACAAAATATTGCAATGCTTGCACTCAAAGCGCTCATTGAAACTCAGCCGCTCAGGCTGGGCACCTTCTGCAGCAGGCAAAAGTTCGATAATAGCCTCTCCCGCCTCCCGGTAGCAGAGTTCGACGGAGTCGATGAAGCGCTGGCGGATGTCGGGATGAATCGCCAGGCGGTCCACCAGGGAATAGACGGGGCGGCGGAAATCGATCTCAAGCAGGGATTCGGGTGTTGAAAACTCGAAGACTCGGCCCTCCTGGAACAAGCGATTGAAACCCCGCTGACGCAAAGCGAAGAGCCGGTGTTTGAGCGACTCCGGGAGATCGCCGGCCGGCCCGCCCGCGGCGGGCGTCGCTTTGGCGGAAGATTTTCGGCCACGCTTGCTGGCCGCTTGCGCCCGTTTCTTTTTGGCTGCGGCCTGGGGCTCTTCACTGGCGGGCGTGTGCTCGTCGTCCGGATTGAGGCGGAAGAGCACGTAGAGCCGCCGCCCTTCTTCCAGGCTCAGGATGCGGTCTGCGATGCCGTCCACATGGTCTTTCTGGACCACTTGACCGCAGCGCGAGCAGAAGGTCACCCCGATGCGCGCAAAGAGCAGCCGAAGATAGTCGTAGATTTCCGTCGACGTAGCGACCGTGGAGCGCGGGTTGCGCGTTGAGTTCTTCTGCCGGATGGCAACGGCAGGAGCGATGCCGTCCACGTCGTCCACATCCGGCTTCTCCATGCGCTCCAGGAACTGCCTCGCGTATGCGGAAAGCGATTCGATATAGCGGCGCTGGCCCTCTGCGTAGAGCGTGTCAAAAGCCAGGCTGGACTTTCCTGAGCCGGAAAGCCCCGTCACCACCGTCAGGCGATTGTGGGGAATTTCGCAATCGACGCCCTTAAGGTTATGGACACGGGCGCCCCGCACCACGATGGCGTCAGCGTCCGGCCTGATCTGGGCCAGGGAGCGCGGTGGCTCGGCGACGCGGCCTGAGGCTCCCGGAGTTCCGTTGGGGCCTGGAGAAGACACGCCCGCAGCAACCGGGTTTGCGTTGTGGCCGTTGGGTTTTGTTGCGCTCTTTTTAGGAATAACGAATCGTCCTTTCTGCTTTTTCCCCGCCAGGTAGCACGAGCGATACGGAGCAAAAGGGAGACGGAGGTTGAAACCTCCTATTATAGGCCTCCAGCGCATCAAGGGTAAAGCGCAGAAGAACGGGCTGCCTTCGGACGCAGAAGGGGCGTTAAAACTTAAGTTTGCGGGTGCGCTATGGAAAAAGAAGGGTCGCTGCGGGACGGGTGGCATTGAGTGGGACTGCGCCTGACGGCGTGGATGGAGCGGAACGAGGGACCTTCGACGTTAGCGCGTCTGAGCTTTGCACTTCTGGCGCAGCGCATCGTGCAGGCGGCTGCGAACATCATCCGGAAGCTGATACAGCTTGCCATCGCAATAGAGCTCGATGGTCTTGCGCGTGGTGTCAAAAAGCACCTGGCAATGGTGGCAGCACTTCAGATGGACGTGCAAGGTGCGCTTCAGGTCCTCGTCCAGATTTCCATCCAGATAGTTAGAGATTTCTTGAAAGACCTCTTTACAATTCACTGATGCTTAACCTCGCTTGAATATCTTACTGAGTTCTTCGCGCAGGCGCAGCCTGGCCCGGAACAGCCGGGCTTTCACCGCCCCTACGGAAAGATTGAGCATTTCCGCCGTTTCCTCCGTAGAAAGCCCTTCCACGTCGCGGAGGAAGAAGACGGTTCGAAAGGTTGCAGGAAGCGCCTTGGCGGCGTTGCGCAGGATGGTCTCCATTTCCACCCGTTCCAGTTCCTGCTCCGGATTCGGCCGCCAATCGGCAAACTCCCTTGGGATCACATCGCCGTCGTCGTTCGACGGGTCCTCGACCGGAACTTCCTTGCTGTTGCGGCGCTTGCGAAGCTTCATCAACCCTTCGTTGATCGCAATGCGCACAATCCAGGTGTAAAACCGGGAGTCCTCACGAAAACTGGGCAGGTGCTGGAACGCCTTGAGGAAAGTTTCCTGCAGCAAATCCTCGGCGTCTTCGGGATTTCCGGTCAGGTTCAGGCCGAGGCGGTAGATCTTCTTTTCATAGCGGTTCACCAACTCTTCGAAGGCCCCGTAATTGCCGGCCTTGGCTTCCGCTACCAGCACGGATTCGTCGCTGGCAAGACGCGCTTGTGCAGGATTGTCTGTCACGGACCCGCTGCTGCTCCTCTGGACGGCCGTTCGATCGAGATGGGGTGTTTGGCCGATGATCTAACTCCTCTCTAGGTTATACAAAATCCAAGTTCTGCGCAATTCCCTAACCATATGGGATGCAGGTGGGAGAGGTAAGGATACGGACAATTGGGGCGTGTTCAAGGGCCGGCAGAGGGGTAGAAATAGATAGCCAAGATCGTGCCCCGGGTTACAATAGCTCGGAACTCGCGGCTGCCGGATCGTCCGCGCAAAGTGGAGGAGCTGTTTCCTGTGCTGTTGCAACCTTGCCCGCCATTCGACTTTGCCCACACCCTGCGCTTTATCCTGAGCCCGCCGGCGCTCCTCAACGGCCGCGTCTTTGAGCCTCTGGTTGACCATTTCCAGAGCGGCGAGTACCGGCGCCTGATCCAGCTTAAAGGGCAGCCGCTCCTGTATGGGGTTTCAGAGGCGGGAACCGGGAAAGCGAAATCTCTGCGCATCCGGATCCTGGCGGGAGACCGTGGGGCCGCTGCGCAGCGGGCGGTGCGGGCGCTCGTGTCCAGGCAATTTGCCGCGGAAGTTGATCTGGAGCCTTTTTACCGCCTGGCAAAGCAGGATCAGGTTCTCGGCAAGCTCGTGGGGCGTTTTCGAGGAATGAGAATTCCCCAGACGCCTACGGTCCATGAAAGTGTGGTATCCGCTATCCTGGAGCAGCAGGTGAACCTGACGTTTGCGCATCAGGTGAAGAAGGCGCTCGTTGAAGCCTACGGGGCGGAACTCAAATTTGACGGGCAGCGTTACCGTGCATTTCCGTCTCCGGAGGCCCTGGCCGGCCTTACGCCTGACAAGCTTCGGCCGCTGCAGATTTCCGGCCCCAAAGCCCGGTACATTACCGGATTCTCGCAGGCGGTTGCGCGCGGTGAGTTTGACGTGGACGAACTCCGCCGGCTGCCGGAGGATACCGCAAGCGCCCGGCTGCTGGAGCATAAGGGCATTGGTCCCTGGACTGCGGAGTACGTCGGCTTGCGCGCCTTGGGACATCAGGACCGATTGCCGGCCTCGGATGTGGGCCTGCAGAAGGCCGTGGGGTATTTCTACCGGCTGCGCAAGCTGCCCGATGCCGCCCGGGTCGAAAAGATCGCCAGAAAATGGGCGGGCTGGCGCAGCTATGCGACGTTCTATTTCTGGCTGACCTATTGGCAACCAGTGGAGTGGAAGAAGGTTCTGCTGGAAGAGGTGTATTCAGGGAACCGCTCCCGGAGCCGCTGAAGGAACCAACCGGCTTGGCCGGTATTTCATTTCGATTCGCGCGAGGTGATCTGATGGCCTTCAAGTCTGACCGCAGAAAGTTGCTGCGCAATGCTGCGCTCTTGGCAACTGCAATTCCCGCCCTGCCGCTGGCGGCGGAGGAATCCAAGCCTGGCGCCGCCGGAGAAACAGTGCTTCCCATCTCCGTTTTCAATGTGAAGCATTACGGCGCAACCGGCGTGAAGACGGATGATGCCCGGCCAGCCATTCAGAAGGCGATCGACGCTTGTGGCGCAGCAGGCGGTGGAGTTGTCTACTTGCCGCCGGGGGAATACACCTCCGGAACGCTCTACCTGCGCAGCCATGTCCGTTTCCATATCGAGGCTGGGGCGACGCTTTACGCCTCGCAAGACGAGAAGGACTTCAACGGCGAGCCCATCGCCTCCAAAGCCGCGTTGCTGTTTGGTGAAGATCTCGATGATGTCACGATTGAAGGGCGGGGAACCGTCAACGGCCAGGCCGAGTACGACTGGCGTCCCGACGACATTCAGGACGTCTTTTTGCGCCATGCCAAAGAGTATATGCTGGCGCATGGCAAGTCCATCCGCCGCCCGTTCCCGAAGGGCTTTCCTTCGCGGAAGGTTTTTCCGCACCTCGTCTGGCTGGGCAAGAGCACTAACATCCACATCACCGGGCTCTCGTTTATCTATTCGCCAAGCTGGACGTTGACCTTCCATGCTTGCAAACGCATGGTGATTGCCGGCATTTACGTGCACACCAACGTCGGCGAAGCGGTCTGGGCCGACGGCATTGACATGGATGGCTGCCAGGACGTTGCCATTGCCAACTGCACCATTCACACTGGGGACGATTGCATTGTTTTCATTTCGATCGATGCCTGGGGGCCTCCGCGTCCCTGCGAGGACATCACCGTGACCAATTGTCGGCTCTCTTCTTCCGCCAACGCCATCAAGTTCAGCGAAGGAAACATCAAAGGAGTCCACCGCGTCACCATCGACAACTGCGTGATCAGCGATGACAGCTCCGGTTTTGCTTTTCTTGGGGCGGACGGAGGTGAAGTGAGCGATGTGCTGATTTCCAATCTCACTCTTAACCTGCGGCGTTTCGGCTGGTTTTTCGGGCAGGGCAGCATGATGGGTTTCGTCCTCAGGCGCCGGAGCGAGTGGGCGGGCAAGCCGGTTGCAAAGGGCGGAGGGCCGTCTCCGGGTTCCATTCGCAACGTGGTGATTCGTAACCTCATCGTGCATGCGGTGGGTGGCTCTCACGTAAGCGGGCACCCCGATAGCTGGCTGGAGAACATAACGCTCGAAAACATCCAGCTATTCCTGGGCACGGACCAAACGGCGCCCTTCGACTGGACCGTCCACGCCATGGCGTTCCGCTGGGCGAAAAATTTGAAGCTGAAAGACATTGAAATTCATTGGGAAAAGCCCGAAGTCACAACCTGGCAGAGCGCCATGCATTTCCAGGATGTCGAAGGTCTTGAAATCGATGGCTTCAGGGGCCGGCAGGCGTGGCCGGACCGCGATGTTCCTGCCATCGTGTTCGACAACGTCAAAGACGCTATGGTCCGCCGTGCCACGGCAGAGCATGGCGCCAACGTTTTCCTCAGCGTGGTGGGGGGGCAGAGTGGAGAGATTTGCCTCTTTGGAAACGATTTCCGCCGGGCCAAGGTTCCCTATCAGCTTGGGGAGGGAGTGAAGAAGGGCGCCGTCACGTCTCAAAACGAGATTGAGGTTCCAGAATGAACGGCGGCGTTGCCCAGACTAGAACTGCCGCACACGGTTTGCCAGCACCACCATGGTTCCGGCGGGGATCGTTACGCCGTTAAGGGTTCCACCCTGCGCATCCCAATAAACGAGTCCTCTTACCATCAGCGGGGTGGCGCTGTTGAGGGAGGTTAACCCGTTCGTGCTGACAAATTGCGTTTGAGGGTTGGTCACCACAATAAACGGCGTCGCACTAACCAGCCCCGAGCAGGGAAGAAACTTAAAGGCTCCGGTTTTGTCATCCGAGCCCACCTGAAGCGTGGAGGAGAAATCGCCCTGAATCCCTTGCAAACGGGAATAAATCTGATCGGCGGCCACCGTCGCCACTCCAGTGGCGGGCTTGGTGTAGATGCCGTGGAGGACAATCTCCTGGCCGGGGACCAGCGTTTGGGGATCAAACGTCAGGTTCCCTGCAGTGGCCAGATCGGTCAGTTCCGGCGCCAGCGCAAAAGGGGTAAAAACGGTGGAGGTAGAGACGTTGACCTGCACAGGGCGATCGGTGGGAGCGATCGAGAGGTCTGCCGGTTCCGTGTGGTACACCAGCATGTCGAACTGCGTAACGTCGCCCACGGTGTTCCGTGTGACGGAAACGACTTTGCCCAAGGAAGCCAGATCTTGATTGCTGACGTCTGACCGCGCTTCTACCTGAACGCTCTTGGCGACGTAATTTCCGCTGCTATTGATATAGCCATCGACCTCCACAAAGTTTCCGGTGGGAAGCTGATTAAGGGCGGGGACTCCGATCAGGTTCGTGTCACTGGTCAAATTCACGCTGATTGCCGGGCCATCGCCGGAAAGCGTTTGCAGCACAAACGCGCCGGTAAATCCCGCCCCAGGGCTGCTGTTGGTGACGGTGCGCACAAAACCTTCCAGAATGCCAAGATCCGTGAAGCCGCCGGTGTTCGCCAAGGGAATGGGCCGGACAGTAAAATGCGGCGTTACATAGCCGGTCAATTGTCCTTGGGAATCTGTTCCCAAAGACTGAGCAAGATTGAAGTCCAACTGTAGGATGTTGACGGTGCCGTTCTTGATCACAAGGGGCGGCTGAATGTTGACGGTGAGGTTGGTCGTGGTAATCGTCGGGATAAAGTTACTCAGGGGAGGCGTGGCGCTCGGGTCGTAGACGGCGGCGGAAGGCACGGTGAGCGTGAAAAACGCCTGGTCATAGGTCCCCGCACCGAGGGAGGTCAGATTCTCAATGGCCGATGTATCCCTCACCTCGGTCATTTCAACGGTGGGGGCATTGGGCGAAATGCTAGTAGGATAAAGAGCGATGCGGGTACCTGCGCTGGTTCCTACGCGGTGAAGATCCACTTCCGTAAGGAACAGCGAGAAGCCTAGCATATCGCAGGCAGGAGTATCCGTGATAAGCGTGTAAAGCGCTCCGCTTCCCGCCGGGGTTGCCGTGGAAGTGGTTGAAGACCCTCCGCACCCGCCGGTGGCCAACGTGGCCAGAAGCAGAGGAATCACCGCCAGCGCACTCTTCTTTCTAAGAATGTGTCCTCCCCAAAGTGTTTTGCACCCAGGGCTGGACGCCCTTCTTTTCTGCCAAGTCTTATTGCTCACGGATCTCCATTTTTAAGGGCTCTGAAACCGAATGATGAGATGACAAAAACCAACCTCCGGGTTATCCCTAGCCATTGCACCCTCTAAGCGGCCAAAATCAGCAAGACTACTCCATTCCCTCAAAACGAGCAAAGCGCGCTCCAATTCGACTCCCTCTCTGAAGCAGGAATCCGCTCCTCAGGGGCGGGCAAGGCCAGGAGGCCTGCGAACCCTTCAAACATGCTCAAGACGTGGGTGATGGATTGTCTTCAACGCCAAAGCGTACCGAAATGCCCTCAGGGGCGCCGCAGGGCCGGTCCCAAGACTCCTCGAAACCGCCTGGACCAACCGGAATTCAGCGGCCTAATACCGGCCTCTCCCTTTTCTGTTTGCGCTTGCCTGTCTGTCACGAACTGGCCCTTGCACCCGGGCTCTCAATCCGAACCGCATGGCAAGCTTACCCTTCCGGCACCCAACCTTGCCGACTGCCAAGTGACGCGCTGGAAGGGCTATGACGGCCGCAGGCGAGCCTGATTTCCTGTTCTTTCACCACAGCTTGAAACTGAGTCCCAAACCCTCAACGTGTGATCATACCATACCCTTCTGCCGGGCAGGCACAGAAGTCGAAGGATGGCACTGTCCTAATTTCCCTTGCCTCTAGACCGAATAGCAACTAGGTTGCTCGCCGGTTTATCTTGGTTGATCGCTAATGGTTGTTTCAGTAAGCCCCCGCTCGGGTGGGTGGGGCAATTTGCTGCACAGGGAAGGGAATTTAATCTTTGTCGTGGATTGCCCTAATGCCTGGATTATTGGGAAGCGCCCCCAATCATGGTATCGCGGACTTTGGTTATCGGCACGACAAGGTCTGGCCGCGCTCTTTCGTCAAGTGCAACAGCCTTCTGTCCGAAAACACAAGCGCCGCACCCAGTTTTCGTGCCTCGCCCAAAGGGCTAGACGTTCAAGCAGTTCTTCCATTTTTTAGCGGTCAGGGTGCAACCGTCCTCAGATTTAGACGCCAAGCCGAGATGTCGGTAGGATCCCTCACCTCGATCCCCTTCGTTGCGAACTCGACAACTGCCGCAATTACAATGCTCCCGGTGACCGTTTTTTTTGGGTTTGCGCGTACTTTGAAGAAATATGTTGTCGGCCTGCTTGTCAGGGGGAGCGTCTCCTCCCGCGTTACGTAGGTTATATCATTGCTAGGGGGACTGGATGAGTATGATCCGATCTCCACGGTCGCCGTGGCATGCGGGGGCAAGTCTCCCAGGACACAGAGTTGTACAACCACCGTGGTCTCATTGGGAGACTTTCTTACATGGAGCTCTTTGGTTGTAGCTACAATCTTAGAAATTTGGATAATCGGTTCCCCGCGTACCGGAGGAACTATCTTTGAGGAATTCTCCTGCGAGCGAACGGGACCGGGGCTAGATACCAAAGCTATCAAGAGAACTAGCAGACTCATGATGTATCTCGTCGCAACCTCCGAGCCGGCCTTGAGTGTAATTGTCTTAGTCCACTAATTGTTTCCCTTTGCGATCTGAGGATGAGCACTGCATTTCCTTCTGATGGGACGCCTCCCGCGCACAGGATCTTTGAGCGGCTCGATAATAACAGTTCGCTGGGGTTTGCTGGCTTGGGTTATTGCACCCTGGCGGTAGCGACCATCGCTTGCGGTCCCGGTCCGGTTCTTACTTGCCCGGACGGCCGGGGTGATAGATCTATAGGATGGCGGAGGGAGAGGGATTCGAACCCCCGAGCCCCTTGCGGGGCTAACGGTTTTCAAGACCGCCGGTTTCAACCGCTCACCCATCCCTCCGCAAATGCGGCTACCAACAAAAAATTACATAGACTCAGCCGCCGCGTCAATCGGGGCGGCCGAATTTTTGTGGAAGGGCAATATCTGAGCCCGCGCTTCTAAGCCCTTGCTTATTCCAGCGGCGCCCAATGCCTCGGAAACCCCCGGGTGGCCTGGAAAGGGAAAACTCTTGCACATTGGCCGGGAATAGGGTATACAGGGCGAGGGCCAATCAATTTATTTAGACTTGCCGGTGTGCACTGCGAAGTACAGGCTGGCGAACTGTTCCAAAACTGTCCTAAAGGTCAGTTGTACATTGGGGCACGTGGAACTAAAGTAACTCTTGCGTCATTAGATACTGGATCGACGGTAATGGGTTCTGAAGCCGGCCGAAACCTGGGAGGGGGAAGGCATGGTTTGGAATGGAACGATTCGCTAGGAACTTCCAGCACTCTCGGAAGCCCGACCTTCGCTGTGTCCATCCGGAGTACCGCCTTCAGGCCATTCTGGCCTGTAATTTTGCGCGTACAACTAAAAATTTAGGAATGGGGTAGGGGAAAATGAATTCACCACTTTCTCTCGTCCAAGAGTTGCGCGGCATTCGCGGTGGTCCGAAGCAGATGAATGCCGACCTTGAGAGTCTGCTCTCACAGATCGAAGAGGCACGCCGCGAGTGGCAGACGGAAATGGACCAGGCGCAGCAGATCTTCCGCGATTTGCTCACCACCATCTCCGAACTTTCCGGAGTTGATCTTCCTACTCTTGCGATTGAAGGCCAGAAGGGCGGCACGCCCTCCCTGCGGATCGGCTTCAAGACGTTGAAGGACCGGATCCGGAATGACCTGGAGGCGTTCTCCACTTCTGCCGCCACAGAGGTGGGCAAGCGCGCCCACGAGCAGGGCCACACGCTTCTGGAGCCGCTTGAGAAAGAGATGAGCGAGCGCCTGGACCATCTAGCGGAGGAATTCCGCGCCAAGGTCGAGGCTCGCATGGCGGCCGGGCAGGACGACGTCGATAAGCTGGCCCGAAGCCAGGCCGAGCAGGTCGTCCAGGCCAAGATGCAAGAGTTTGCTCAGTGGCTCAACCTGATGAGCGAAGGCGCTGTCTCTTCGGTACCGGAAAAAGTCGAGCGGGCCGTGGAGCCCCAGATTCGGGAAGTCTCAGAGCGGCTCCGAGCCTCCTTCCAGCAGCAACTCCAGTTTGTTCTTCATGACCAGGAAAAGGTGAGCAAGGAGAAGGTTCAGGAACTGCAGGGAGATCTCCGTGCGCAGATGCTCAAGCTTGCCGATGAAGCGCGGCAATCCAGCCAGCAAGTTGCCGACAATGCGATTAAGTCCTTCTCGGACCGCC
>JBJKQF010000006.1:0-14843 GCA_046705545.1 Terriglobia bacterium | reverse complement strand
TCGTTCGCCTCATGGTAACGCCCTCTGGCCTGGAATCCCCCGAACTTCTCGCCCATGCGATTGCCCGGCGGGACCGCGCCGTGGCGCTGATCGGACTGAAAGGAAAACCCGCGCGCCTGACCTTTGCCCAATCTTCGGCAGGTCCCGACGATTTGAATGCGCTGCTCCGCCAAACCGTTGCCCGCGTGGGTGGAAAGGGCGGAGGAAAGCGGGACTTTGCGCAGGCCGGAGGCCTGGATGAGGAACGCCTGGAAGAGGCGCTGGCACTTGCTGAAAGCATCCTGGAATGAACAGACGGACCGGGCCGCTGGCGCCCGGCAAATTGTCAGCCCTAAAGGGCCCATGCTATATTAGCCAAGTTGAACCATTTGAATGGGCGCGTAGCTCAGTTGGGAGAGCGCGGCGTTCGCAACGCTGAGGTCGAGGGTTCGAATCCCTTCGCGTCCACCAGTTTTGAAGTCATTGTAAGGCCGGGTTTTAAGTAAAACAACACACCCTCAAGCTTACAGTAGACGCAGGCTCTTGCCGATAGAGTTTTCAGATGGACTCCCGGCAACCCTCGGTGAAATGTTCCGCCTGCGGCCACGAGAACCCTGAATCCGCCCAATTCTGCCTGCGATGCCACGCTCCCCTGCGCTTCACCTGCCCAGCTTGCCACCACGCACAGGACCATGGAGGCCAATGTGACCGGTGCGGCGTTGACTTTCTGAAGTACGCATCCGCGCTGGCGTTTGCCGGCATCAACAACCTACAGCAGGCGCGCACCAGCAAGAAGCACCGCACTGAAATTTTCAATCAGATCTTTCTGTTGCCGATTACCGGAGGTTGGTCGCTCCTGAAGCTCCTTCGGCGGCGGGGAGGAGGGGATTAGGCTTAGTGTAGAAGCTCGCAGGCGTTGACTATCGCTCTGCTTCTTTGGCGGCCATATATTTCTTAGCGTTGGAAAGCAGTTCCCGCGCCTGGGGAAGATGTTCGATGGCGTCCTGCACCAATGGGTCATTCTCCACGGTCAGTTGATCGGCCACATTCTGCCCGAAGATATCCTCAACAAGCTGGACGCGGATGTGTTCCTTTACGAAGGGCAACTCTTTCTGCAGGTCGGCGATCGAGACGGGAATGTGGTTCTTGGCCACGAACGCTTCAAACTCCGTCAACACGCTATCCGTGACTTGGAAGTCTTTCGGGATGGTCTGATGGACGCCGAGGTAGCTTTGGGCAAACTTGAAGAAGGCTGCGTTCCGGACCAAGGTTTCCTCCACCGGGGTAAGCTTCTGCTCCGGCACTTTGACGTCCGGGGTGATTCCGCCGCCGCCGTAAACCTTCCGTCCGCCGTCGGTGTACCGCACCTCTGTATGAGGCGAACGAACGTCTCCCGGGTGGTAGTAGTAGTCGTAAAGTGAGACGTCGTTGTAATTACGCTGAATCAGGCGGCCGCTGGGTGTGTAGTAGCGCGCCGTGGTCAACGCCAATCCAGTCTGATCGCTCAAGGGATAAACGGTCTGGACAAGGCCCTTGCCGAAGCTGGTTTGGCCCATCACCAACGCCCGGTCGTGGTCTTGCAAAGCGCCCGTTACGATTTCGGCCGCGCTTGCCGTCATCCGGTCAATCAGCACCACGATGGGGTAGTTGTGCCCGTTGTCGCCTCGCACGGCATAATACCGTTTTTCGGGCGAAGAGCGTCCGTAGTGATAGACGATGAGTTGCCCCTTCTCCAGGAAATGGTCGGCAACCTCCACGGCTTCTTGGAGCAGCCCGCCGGGATTTCCACGCAGATCAAGAATGAGGCCTTGCAAGGTTTTGGTATTCAGCTGCTTGAGCGCCCGGGAGAGCTCGGGATCGGTGGTTTCGTTAAAGCTGCTGATATGGATGTAGGCGATATGCGGCTTAATCATGAAGATGTCATCAACGCTGTGCTGGGAAATCTCCGCCCGGGTGATCGTGAAATGGAGAGGTTTCACGGAGCCTTCGCGCTCAACGGTGACGTGCACGATAGTTCCTTTGGGCCCTTTCAGCAGGTTGGCGACTTGCTCGGTGGTAAGGCCGGCGGTAGGCTTGCTGTCAACCTTGGCAATAATGTCTCCCGGCCGCAGCCCGGCGCGGAATGCCGGAGAGCCGGGGATGGGCGCCACCACAAACGTCACCAACTTTCCCATCTTGCCTGGGCGCGACTGGATTGACATCCCGACGCCGAAATACTTTCCCTCCTGCTCCTCACGGAGCTGGGCAAAGGCGTGCGGATTGAAAAAGTTGGAGTGGGGGTCGAGGGTCCGCAGCATCGCGGGGATAGCGCCTACATAATTGCTGTTGGTCGGTCCAAAAACCGCTCTGTCCGGATTGACGGGGTCGGCATAGTTTTGCTGAACCTCGTTATAAACCTGGGTGAACTCTTTCAGGCTGGACTGGACTGCAGAGTTGTCGTCATCGGACGTGGTGGCTTCAACTTGGCGGCCGTATACGCCGCCCAGCAGGGCGCATACTAAAATTATGGATAAGACGAACCACCCCGAGCGACGGCTTAGCTTCATTGTCCAGCAGCTCCTTAGCCTGCACCAAAAAGTATAGCATGGGCCGCCCATGCCGTGAAGGAGGCGCAAGTCCCCGGTTTTCCCCTGCCCGCTTGGGCCCGGCCTAAGCAGGACTCGGCTGGACACTGGGCGAACTCCTTCTCTATAATCATTTATTTACCATTTTCCAGGAGGACCCATGGGACGGGTGCTCGACCTGAAACAGACACTGAATCTTCCACAGACCAGCTTCCCGATGAAGGCGAATCTGCCCCAGAGGGAACCCACTTGGCTGGCTAAGTGGACGGAGGAAGACCTTTACAGCCAAATTCGCGCGGCGCGAAAGGATTCTTCTCTTTTCGTTTTACATGACGGCCCTCCTTACGCGAACGGGCGCATCCATCTGGGAACAGCCCTTAACAAGATATTGAAGGATTTTATTGTCAAGTCCAGGACTCTCCAGGGATACAACGCCCCTTACGTACCAGGCTGGGACTGTCACGGCTTGCCGATTGAAATCAACGTGGACCGCGAGCTTGGTCCCCGCAAAAGCCGCATGAGTTCCGTGGAAGTCCGCCAGGCCTGCCGCCGTTACGCTGAAAAATACGTCAATCTCCAGCGGGCGGATTTTATCCGTCTGGGAGTCTTGGGCGAATGGTCCAATCCCTACCTGACAATGAACTTCTCCTACGAGGCGCTCATCGCGGAGGTATTCCTCAAGTTTCTTGATCAGGGCTACGTTTACCGGGGCCTGAAGCCTGTCTACTGGTGCATTTCGGATAAGACAGCTCTGGCCGAGGCGGAGGTTGAGTATGAGGAACACCGCAGCCGTTCCATCTACGTCCGCTATCGTGTCCTTTCGGATTTGAGCGGCATCGAGCCTGCTCTGAAAGGCCGCGAAGTCTATGTGGTCATCTGGACCACGACGCCTTGGACGCTGCCCGCCAGCATGGCCGTGGCCTTCCACCCGGATTTTGAATATGTTGCCGCCGCCGACGAGGCCGGCAAAGTTTACGTGATGGAAAGCCGGCGCTACGAGCCCGCGCTCGAAGAGACCGGGTTGAAGGCGCAAGAAATCCTAGCGCGATTTCCTGGCCGGAAATTGGACCGTATCGAGCTCCAGCATCCTTTTCTCGACCGGAAGGTGCTGGGGGTACTGGCCGACTACGTTACCGCGGAAGACGGTACCGGAGCCGTCCACACCGCTCCTGCCCACGGGCGCGAGGACTACGAATCGGGCCTGAGGTACGGCTTGGAAATTTACTGCCCGGTAGGCGATGCGGGCGAGTTTACGGAAGGACTGCCGGAATACAAAGGCAAGAAAGTCTTTGAAGCCAATGAATTGATCGTGGAACTGCTCAAGGCCCGCGGAGCGCTGGTGGGACCGCCGGGATGGCTGACACATTCTTATCCGCATTGCTGGCGATGCCACAACCCGATCATCTTCCGGGCGAATGAACAGTGGTTTGTGCGCATCGACCATCAGCAGCTACGGGAGCGAGCGCTCGAAGCCATCAAGCAGGTGCGGTGGTCACCGGAATGGGGGGAAGAGCGCATCTCCAATATGATCGCTACCCGGCCGGATTGGTGCATCTCCCGCCAGAGGGTTTGGGGCGTTCCCTTGGCAGTCTTCCACTGTGAAGATTGTAAGAAGCCCTTGATGGACGCCAAGCTGGGCGAGCGCGCCGTGGAGCTTTTCAAGAAAGAGGGTGCGGATGCCTGGTATTCCCACAGCGTTCAGGAGCTGCTTCCGCCCGGCGCCAAGTGCCCGGACTGCGGAGGAACAAACCTTCGCAAGGAGATGGATATTCTGGATGTGTGGTTTGACTCCGGAGCCAGCCACGCGGCCGTGTTGGGACGACGGCCCGATCTCCCTTGGCCTTCCGATGTTTACCTCGAGGGCGGAGACCAGTACCGAGGCTGGTTTCACAGCTCTCTCCTCATCGGGATGGTTTCGCACGGAGGAGCCCCCTATCGCGCCGTCCTCACCAACGGATGGGTTCTCGATGCTCAGGGACGCGCCATGTCCAAGTCTCTCGGCAACGTGATTGATCCGAATGAAGTGATCAAGACGCACGGAGCGGAGATTTTGAGGCTTTGGGTGGCTTCCGTGGACTTCCGGGAAGACGTCGTGATCTCCCCCGACATCCTCGCAAGACTCTCGGAGGCCTATCGTAAACTGCGCAACACGTTCCGGTATTGCCTGTCGAACCTCTTTGATTTCGATCCCTCGCGGGACAGCGTGAGCGGTGAGCAACTGCTGGAGATTGACGCCTGGGCGCTCGATCGGACCGCCGACCTGCTGGAGCGAATCGAGAACGCGTACAACGAGGATGCGTTTCATAAGGTTTACCGGGCGATCTACGACTTTGCGACCATCGAGCTGAGCGCCTTCTATTTCGATATTTTGAAGGATCGGCTGTACACGGCGCCGGCCAAGTCCGTGCGGCGGCGGGCCGCCCAATCCACCCTGTTCCAAATTGCTGAAGCCTTGGTGCGTGCGGTAGCGCCGCTAATGTGCTTCACCTCGGAGGAGGTTTGGTCGCACCTGCCTGCGCCGTCTTCGGGGGAGCCTCGGGAGCCGAGTGTGCACCTGGCGCGGTTTGTTTCCCCCTCAAAATTGCGCGAACAAATTCCGGCGAAATACCAGCCGCTCTTGGCGAATTGGCCCCGCTTGGTCGAGGTCCGTGACGCGGTTTTAAAGGCTCTGGAAGGGGCGAGGCGTGACAAGGTGATCCACGGACCTCTCGATGCCAGAGTTTATCTGAGCGCGGAAGACAGCCTGAGTCCGCTGCTAAAAAATTACCTTTCTGAATTGCCCACCCTCCTGATCGTCTCTCAGGTTGAACTGGAACCTTATTCGGCGGAGGGCGCTGGTGAAGGTTCCTTGCCCGGGCTTAAGATAAGGATTGAGCAGGCTGCGGGGGAAAAGTGCGCCCGATGCTGGAACTATTCTGAGCAGGTCGGCAAAGACGCGGATTACCCGGAAGTCTGCGAACGCTGCTCAGAGGCGCTTCGTGAGATCGAAAGGGACGCCCCGTAGAATTTTCCCGGCGCCTGATCTCCGGAAAGCAACATCACAAAGCCCTGATGGAAGAGAGGCAATCGACAACCTTGAGTGAGACCGTCCAGCCGGGCGCTTCCATCCGGCGTGCAGGCAGAGTCCAGCTCCTGGTTTGCGCGTTGATCGCGGCGGCGGTGATTGTTGCCGACCAGGTGACAAAGGGCTTGATCTCCAAGTCGATTCCGGATCATGGGGTTGTTCCAGTCATTCCGGGATTCTTCAACCTTCTGCATACCGAGAACAACGGAATGGCCTTCAGCCTTTTTTCCGGCGCTTCCCACTGGAAAATGGTTTTGCTGGTTGGCATTTCCGTGGCCTTGCTGGTCGCGGTGATCGCCGTGGTTTGGCGAAGCCATGAAATCAAATGGCAGTCCGCAATCGCACTGGCCTTGATTCTGGGCGGGGCGCTTTCCAATCTGGCGGACCGGATTCGCTTTGGACAGGTTGTGGACTTTCTGGATTTTTATTACCGCAGCTACCACTGGGCTACCTTCAACCTTGCGGATAGCGCCATTGTGGTGGGAGCGGGATTGCTGATCCTTGAACTTCTCTTTTCCAAATAAAGCATAGCGCCAGGCAGCATGTCTCAAGATGCAGACCTGAGGGAATTCGTGGTAACCGGCGTGGAAGCCGGCGGGCGGCTGGACGTTTTCCTCGCGCGCCGGATGCCGGACTGGAGCCGCAGCCAGCTTCAGCGGATGATCCTGCGCGGCTTGGTACAGGTCGGTTCCCGGGTGGCCTTGAAAGCCGGGGAAAAAGTCGAAGCGGGGGGCACCGTTAAGATTCGCGCTGAGCAGGAAGCTCTGCGCGCTGTTCCAGAAGAATTGCCTCTTTCCATTCTGTACGAAGACGAAGACCTAGCCGTGATCGATAAGCCCGCCGGGATGGTCGTTCATGCGGGGGCGGGAGTGAAGTCGGGCACGCTGGTCAACGCTCTTCTTCATCACCTCGGCGGCGGCCTCTCCGGCGTGGGTGGCGAGGTGCGTCCCGGAATCGTCCACCGCCTGGACAAGATGACCTCCGGTTTGATCCTGGTGGCCAAGAACGACTCTGCGCATCGAGCGTTGGCGGAGCAATTCAAATCACGAAACGTTTTGAAGAGGTACCAACTGCTGGTGCATGGACTCTTGAGCCGGGACCGGGGAAAAATTCAAACTCCGGTGGGCCGCGATCCCGTGCGGCGCGTACGGATGAAAGTGGACGGCATCGCGGCGCGCGAGGCCGTGACCGCCTACCGGGTGGTGCGGCGCTTTCCACACTTCACCTTGGTGGAGGCCGAGCCTCACACGGGCCGCACTCACCAGATCCGGGTACATTTTGCCTCCCTGGGGTGTCCCTTGGCGGGTGACAAAATTTATGGCGCGCCCGGCAAGTTCCGGTTGGGAGAGAAGGAACGGCCAACCCTGGAGCGGACCTTCCTTCACGCCGCGCATATCGAATTCACGCATCCTCACACGGGGGCTCCTCTCAGTTTCACGTCGCCGCTGCCCAGGGAACTGGCGGATTTTTTAGCTTTGGTTGAGCGGGAAGACGGTTAGGCGAAGAGCGCGCCTGACAGTCCGGTTGTGGGCCGCATATCCGCGACCGGCCGGCAATGCGGCAGGCGACTTTGGGGATTGGCGATAGTTTCGACGCGCCGGTAAAAGCGCGATAGGATAAGTTTTGTGGAGTGATCGTTAAACGACCTCGAGGAGGAAATCATGAAACGCCTGTTGTTGACGTCTTTAGGATTAGTGGTTCTTGCGGGGCTGGCTATGCCGCTCTGGGCGCAGCGCAATCCCCGCGGCAAGTCGGAGATAACCCTGAAAGGCAAGACGGTTTCCGTTGAGTACGGGCGTCCATCACTCCACGGTCGCACCGTCACGGAGATGCTGGCGGAGCTGAAGCCCGGACAGTTCTGGCGCCTGGGCGCGGATCAATCCACCACCTTTTCAACGGGCGTCGCTCTGGCCTTCGGCCACATCGTCGTCCCTGCGGGAACCTATAGCCTGTGCGCGGAGCGGAGCGCCGGCAATACCTGGAAATTGGTTTTCAACAAGCAGCACGGCCAGTGGGGAACGATACACAATCCCAAACTCGATTTTGCCTTCGCGCCTCTGCATGAGGAAAAGACCGCCAACTCGGCCGAACTGGTCACCATCGATCTGGCTCGCATGGGACATGGGGCGGAACTGTCCGTCCAATGGGGCAATTTGAAGCTCGTGACACATTTCCAAGCACGCTAGGAGGACTGCATCCGGCTTAAGTCGCGTGCGTCTCGGAATGGGCTTTCGAGGCTCGTGAACTTTGGCCTGAGTGCCGGGGAACAGGTTTTTCCTTGTCCCCCAAATTACACGGGCGGAGCGAGCCAGCTCTGTTTCAGGGGGGAACTCCTCTTGTGGGATGGTTGCGCTCAGAAGCTTGTTAAGGTTGGTCGCGCTCCAGAATGTAAAACTCCGCCACGGAATGTTGCAAGAGGTCGACGGGGCGGTAATGGCCGCGGATGTAGGCGTCAATGGAGGTTTTCCGAAGCGCCTTGAGACTTGCGCTAGGCCAGATACCGCGGTAAGTATCGGGAGGAAACGCAAAGTAGAAGACCCATTGGGGCGGGTGGGCGCGTAAATCCTCTAGCGCTTTAGCGTCGCTTTGGGCGTCCATCATCCCGGGCTGCAAGAAGCTGTAATGCGTGGGATTCTGTGCGCCGGTCAGAAAATAAATGACCGGCAGGTACGGATAAACGAATAGCGTATCGCCGGGGTGAATTCTCCGGGTGGCGAAATTGATCAAGGCCTGATCTTCGGGCGAGGCCCGAACGGGGCCGACTCGGGTTTCAAAAGTTGGTTCGGAATCCACACGGGCCACCGAGTACCCAAGAGTCACAGCTCCCAAGACGAGGACTACTGCTAGCGCTCCAGCCCGCGAAACTCTCACTTTCAAGAACCGATCTAGAAGGTACGCCGCGAGAACGTAGAAAATCGGCGTGACAAAGAGGAGTTGGTCGGCGGACCAGCGGGGATAGGTGGAAAGGATCATCCCGAAGGAGGAGATGACCAGCAGCGTGGCCAGTTTTTCCCGCAGGTCGAATTCAACGTTGCGCCAGCGGCGTACAAGCCAGGCGAAGTAAACGCCCAGCGGCAGCAGCGCCGGCAACAAGACCGCAATCAGCCCCGTCGTGCGGGCCAGAGCTTCATCGACGGTGGCTCCGGCATAGATGGTCATCAATCCCCCCGGAGCGATGGCTCCATAACCGTAAGGTACTCGATTAGCCGCCGGGTAGTGAGCTGAGGCCCACATCAAGTCGCGCCACATCGGTCCCAGTGCTCCCTGAAAGAGCAACACACCTCCTGCCACTAATGAGCAGGTCCCCACGCCCAGAACGTAAGCCAGCCATTGGCTTCTCAGCTCTTTGTTCAAAAGAATCCATATTCCCAGAACCAAAATCAGCGCCAGGATGGAGGGCGTGATCCACGCAGCCAACGCAGCGGCCAGGCCCGCGGCGAATAATCTCAAAAACTGCGGCTGCTCCGTGCCCCAGAACATGAATGCTACGGCCAACACCGCGAAGGCGCCGCTATCCCAGCGATGGTTTGCGTACAAGCGGAAGAGTGGCCTGGTTTCAAGCGCCAGGAACACAAAGGCTGTGGTGAGAGCGATCCGCCGCCCCGAAAGGCGCGCTGTCAGCCAGTAAACCGCGCCGCCCAGAAGACCCAGGTCCAAAACCATGGAGAGCCGCGCGTGGGATAGCGTAACTCCCAGCAATTTGAAGATGGCAGCTTGAATCCAGAAGCTGCCCGGGCCTGTCAAAACAAAAAAGTCCCGGTACGGAACCTGCCCGTGAAGGACACGCTCGGCGCCTGCCAAATAGATGCCTTCATCCAGGGAGAGATAAAAACGATTGGCGGCAAGCCACCAGATGAAGACCGCCACGACGCCAAAAACCGCGAGAGCAACTTTCCATTCGGGTTTTCGGGAATGGTTTTCCGGTAGCGAGGTAGATGACACGGGAAAGGAGTGTACCTTTGCGTGAGGAAGGATTCAAGGGCGATCATCCGGCGGCGGAAAGCCGGGGGCGGGTAGACGAATGGCTTGAGCCTTGCGGATGTGAAGAATTTTCTGCGCGGAGCCAGGGGCCAGCCGCAACACCTTCCCCTGCAGCTATTGATTTTCTGCGGCGGTTTGGGATTTGCCCGCCTTGGAAGCGTAATAGCCGGGGCGCGTCCGCACTTGGTAATGATCGTGAGCATACTTTCCCACCAACTCGATCTGAACGCTGCGGAAAGTACCATCCTTCTCGGTGTTTGTGGGATAGTAGCCAAACGTATATTGATTGCGGATATCGTGGGCAATCTGGACGCAAGTGGGTTCCACCTGGTCGAGCGATTTGGGGAAATAGGCTTGCCCGGCGGTAGCCCGGGCCAGCTCTTTCAGAATCTTGGCGGCTCGCTTATCGCCGCGACCGTGAAGTTTGAATAGCCCTCCTGGGCGCTCTTCGCCCAGCAGGCCGATGCAATAAATAGAGGCGTTGGACTTCTGGGCATACCGCAGGAGTTCGTCAAAAGTATAGCGGCTGGCGTTGTCCTCCCCATCCGTGATGACCAGCAGGACCTTCTTGTCCCGGTTGCCTAGTTCCAAATGGTCCAAGGAGGCGTATACGGCGTCATAGAGCGCGGTGCCTCCGCGGGAGTCGATCTTGCTCAACGCCGCCTTGAGTTCCCCCATGTTGGAGGCGAAATTGCCCGGAGTATCCAGGTAGTAGACGTCATTGAAATTGACCACGAATACCTGGTCTTGCGGGTTGGAGGTCTTAACAAAGGTCAAAGCTGCGGCATTCACCGAGGGACGCTTATCGCGCATGCTGCCGCTGTCATCGATGTCGATTCCCATGGTTACGGGAATGTCGGCGTGGCTGAACACCGCCAAGTGCTGGGGCTGGCCGTCCTCCAGAACGCGGAAGTCGTTCTTCGTGAGGTTGTTCACCATACGCCCTTTGCGGTCTACGACGGTGGCATGGAAAACCACCAGATTGACGTTCACGTTGATTTTGTATTGATCGCCGCGCTTGCGAGGCTGCGGGGTGTTTGGATTCCCGGATTTTAAGCCTTGGGCAAGCAAAGGAACTGAGGAAGCGGCCAAAATAATAAAGCCGAGGCACGCGGCAAAGGTCTTGAATCGCCGCGTCCAAAATCTCTTATTGGGTTGGTGCATAGTATCCAGTCCGCGCGTAAACCTGCAGGGGTGGCAGCCCGCGAGGGGGATGAAGCTTTACTTTGATGTGCCGCCAGCGGCCGTCGCGCACAAGGTTGGAAGGCTTATATCCGATAACGTACTGATTGCGAAGTTCGATTGAGATTTTTTCAGCAATGTCCGGCAACTCGTCGGGATCCTCGACGCTGAACATCCTGCCGCCTGAAATTTGCGCCAAGTCCGCGAGCAGGCTGGGTCCAGCAGCTTCCTCCGGTGTGCGCATGCGGTTGGCGACCGGCTCGAAAATGCCCACGCAATAAACCTGCACGTCGGATTCCTTCAAGGCCTCTTTGACGTCTCTGGAGGTGTAACGGCTGTGATTGTCGCCGCCGTCCGAGATCACCAGCAAGGCTTTCCGGCTGGTGGTGGCCTTCCGCATATCGGTAATTCCCAAGTAAATCGCGTCGAACAAGGAGGTCTTTCCCTCGGATCTTACAAACAGCAGCCGGTCCAACAGGTGTTCGTAATTCCCCGTCAAACCTGAGACCAAATACGGCCGATTGCTGAAGGTGACCAGCATAAATTGATCTTCGGGGTTAGATGTCTTAAAAAACTGAAGCGCTGCCTGCTTGGACTTCTGAATTTTGTCCGACATTGAGCCGCTGGTGTCAAAAATCATGCCCACTGTGATCGGAGCGTCTTCCGTGGTAAAGGAAAGGATGTGCTGCCGCACTTTGTCGTCGTACACTTGAAAGTTGTCCTTGTCGAGGCCCGTGACGATTCGATCGTAAGGGTCGGTGACGGTGACGGGTACGATGACGCGGTCAACGTCCACGCGTAGCGGCGACGTGTGAATGGGAGGACGGCGAACAACCACGTCCGCGGGCGCATGGTCCTTGTCGGGATGCGGGCTATCCCTTTCCTTGGCGCAGAACCCCAGGTTCAGAGTGCCGGCAAAGGCCCATAACATTAACAGGATCAAACTGACCCGAAGCGTGCGCTGAATCGTTTGCCCCGGCATCCACGCACCCTCCTCGAGTTCCTGCCAAGGTGCGGAGCCCCTTCTTTTCAACAGCGCACGTGGGAGGAACTAAAATTATTCTAGCACACCACCAATGTTGAAAAGAAACTCCTCTCTTATGGCGGATTTGCCGTTGACAAGGATTCGCGCAAGAACCCATAATGGCGGCTACTGCAGCCTTCCAACATCTACTTGAATGAGCGCGACGCGAAAAAGCCTGTTAAGTTGCGTGGAATTCCGGAGGTGGTGTATTTTGTCTCGCTCGACCGCCGTCTTATCTAAAGGAGAAGCATGGGCGCCAAGCTTATATTCGTGACCGGAGGTGTCGTTAGTTCACTGGGGAAAGGTCTTGCCGCAGCATCCATTGGATGCTTGCTGGAGGCCCGGGGACTGAAGGTGAATCTGCTCAAGTTCGATCCGTACCTGAACGTTGATCCGGGAACGATGAGTCCGTTCCAGCACGGAGAAGTCTATGTGACCGACGATGGTGCCGAGACGGACCTGGACCTTGGGCACTACGAGCGCTTTACTCACGTCCGCATGCGCCGCGAAAACAACTGCACGGCGGGTCGCATCTACGAAACCATCATCAGCAAGGAACGGCGCGGTGATTACCTGGGCAAGACCGTCCAGGTGATTCCTCACGTTACCGATGAAATTAAAGCGGCGGTTCGCAAAGTGGCTTCGGAAGTGGACGTTGCCATTGTGGAGGTCGGTGGAACGGTGGGCGACATTGAGTCGCTGCCTTTCCTTGAAGCCATTCGGCAGATGCGCCAGGAGCAGGGACGCGAGAGCGTGGTCTTTGTTCATCTAACCCTGGTGCCCTATATTGGCGCCGCTGGCGAGTTGAAGACCAAGCCCACGCAGCATTCCGTCAAGGAGCTGCGCGAGATTGGTATCCAGCCGGATGTCCTGCTCTGCCGGACGGACCGTTATCTTGCTCCGGATTTGAAGGCCAAGATCGCGCTCTTTTGCAGCGTTCCGCGTGAGGCGGTGATTACCGCCAAGGATGTGGACGACATCTATGAGGTCCCGATCGTTCTGGGGGGTGAAGGCCTGGACACCCAGATTCTTCGCTGCCTGGGCATGGAGGCCGGCAAATGCGACATGACGCCCTGGCTGGAATTGGTCAATAGGCTTCGCCATCCCGCCCGAGAGGTTTCCATCGGCATCGTGGGCAAGTATGTGGAGTATCAGGACTCCTACAAAAGTTTGAACGAGGCTCTGGTGCACGGCGGCATCGCCAACAACGTCAAGGTCAACGTGGTTTGGGTGGAGGCGGAAGGCCTGGACGCCGAGAATTGGGAGCAGCAGTTGGAAGGGTTTGACGGCATCCTGGTGCCGGGCGGATTCGGCAAGCGGGGTATTCCCGGCATGCTGCGGGGCATTATGTATGCGCGCACGCGCAAGGTTCCTTACTTTGGGATCTGCCTGGGAATGCAATGCGCGGTGATTGAATACGCGCGCAACGTTTGCGGCCTGGAGGGCGCCAATAGCTCGGAGTTCGATCCTGCCACGCCGCATCGGGTGATTTACAAGCTGCGCGAGCTGCGGGGCGTGGATGAGTTGGGCGGCACCATGCGTCTGGGCGCGTGGACGGCCCGATTGAATGAAGGTACCTTTGCCCAGCAGGCTTATGGGCAAGCTGAGATTTCCGAGCGGCACCGCCACCGGTTTGAGTTCAATCGCGAGTATGAGACCACGCTGGTGGCTCACGGCCTGGAAATTGCCGGCGAGACCCCGGACGGCACCTACGTGGAGATTGTTGAAATCCGCGACCATCCCTGGTTTTTGGGGTGCCAATTCCATCCGGAGTTCAAGTCTCGCCCGCTCGATCCCCACCCGCTGTTCAAGGCTTTTATCAAGGCGGCGCTGGAGTATCATGGACGGCGTCCGGCTGAGAAAGCGGAGGTTTCAGCCTTGGCTGAGGATCTGGTTGAAGATGGTTCCCAAGCTCCCCCGCAGGTCGCTCCCCCCAGCCGCTAAAATGTGGAACCTGGCCCCTACGGGTATTGGCTGGGGTAGTCTTGGGGCGGCCGGGCACAATCTATGAAACACTTGGTCCGTATTGGCAAGCTGTCGCTTGGGCAGGGGAAGCCGCTTTTTGTCATCGCGGGTCCGTGCGTGATTGAAAGTGAAACGCACGCCCTGATGATGGCCAAGCGCTTGGCTGCCCACGCCCGCCGGCTCAAAATCCCTTACATTTTCAAAGCCTCCTATGACAAGGCGAACCGCACTTCCGGCGAATCCTTCCGGGGGCCGGGGCTCGCGCGGGGGCTGGAGACTCTGGCACGCATCAAGAAAGAAGTAGGCGTGCCGGTTCTCACTGATGTGCATGACCCGAGCCAGGTGGGTCCAGCGGCGGAAGTCTGTGACGTGATTCAGATTCCAGCTTTTCTTTGCCGCCAGACAGACCTGCTGCAGGAGGCCGGGCGTTCCGGGGCGGTGGTCAACTTGAAGAAAGGGCAGTTCGTTTCCCCCTGGGATTTACGCCACGCCGTCGAAAAGATTGCGAAAACCGGAAACCACCAAATTCTGATTACGGAGCGCGGCACGACGTTCGGCTACAACAACCTGGTGGTGGATATGCGCGGGCTTGCCGTCATGCGCGAATGGGGTTACCCGGTGGTTTTGGATTGCACCCATGCCCTGCAACTGCCGGGCGGGGAAGGAAAGAGAAGCGGCGGCCAGCCCCGTTTTATTGAGATGCTGGCGCGCGCGGGGGTGGCGGTGGGGGCGGACGGCGTTTTCATGGAAGTTCACGATCACCCCGAAAAGGCGTTATCGGACGGTGCGACGGCTTTAAGCCTGGAGCGCTTTGCTCCCCTAGCCAGGAAGCTCCGAGACTTAGGACATTTTGTGCGCAAGTTGGGGTAATGTCTCCTGCCGCGGGAACGCTGTAGGGTCAGCGCCGCGCCGTTAAAGAATCAGGTTTCCCTGCCGAAATCTTTCTATGAACCCTGCTGATTGCTTCCGGCCGGATGCATTCTCAGGGCTTGTTGAAGAAACCTTGCCGACCTTTGGCGCGGTCGTTTTCAGACACGCAGCAATTTAGTTTTTTCAACATACGGTTAGCCGGGCTAGCATGTTC
>JBJKQF010000005.1:0-21526 GCA_046705545.1 Terriglobia bacterium | reverse complement strand
CTTCTGGGACCACTCCGAATGGATTCCAGTCCCTGTCGAGTTCAAGCACGGCACGCAGGTAGGGAAGGGCTTCGACTCGGAGGACGGTCCTGGTAAGGCTCTTTGGGAAGCTGTGTGCGAACGGTTGAGCCGTGGCCCCGCAACCCGGCTGGAACAAGGGACTGCCACCGAAGCAGCCATTGAGTCGAGTGGCTTCGGACGCTCCCAGATCATACACCCCCGACTGGGCCAGGGATTGTTCCGAATTCTGGTGACGGACGCTTACTCTCGCCGATGTGCCATCACCGGGGAACGGACCCTTCCAGTCCTTGAGGCCGCCCACATCAAGCCCTATTCACTTGCGAAGCGGCACGAGGTCCCGAATGGCCTGCTGCTGAGGGCCGACTTGCACAAGCTCTTCGACGGGGGCTACCTGACGGTAGACCCGAAAGACCGGTGTATCGTCGTGAGCAAGCGGATCAGGGAGGAGTTCGAAAACGGGAAGGATTACTACAGTCTTGAAGGTCTTGCCCTTCGGGAGCCTTCAGAGCAGTGGGCCAAGCCATCCACCGCGAACTTGGAATACCACGCTTATAATGTCTTTCGCTGACTTGGCGGAAGACTCTTGCGGCCTGCCAACGATTTCAGGAATAGGGAGCAGAATCGCTGTTGGGAGGAAAGGGATTTAGGGCGAGGTAAAGAAGACAGCCTTCGGATTAAAGACGACGATTGCAAATGCCCGGTTCGGGATTTCACGAAATTTCTGAATGAGAAGGATTGGGCCTCTCTGATCAAGAAGCTCATCTGGTGAGGGGCTTAGCAGGTCTCATGGGCTGAGGGTATCTCCCTTTCAACTCCATCAGCACCGGTCGGAGCAATTCGTAGTCGGGCAAACAGGCGATGAGCGCAGCCTCAGCTACGGTCTGCACGAACATCGGCGTGTTTCCACCGTCCGCCGCCCAGCGGAGCCAGTCATGGAGTTCGGGGTCGGTGTTCGCAGAATCCATCATCTGCAATATACCCCAGCCTGCAACGGAAGGTGATAGATGTAAAAGTCTGAACCCAATCATACGTTCATGTAGGGGCACCTTGTGCAGCCAAGAATGCCTCCGTGACCTTCGCAGCGAGAAGAGCAGGGAAGGAGCAACTGGCTGGCGGAACGGCAACTCAAATACCGATGTTACAGCTTAGTCATGGAAATGTGATTTCCATACTAAAGGGCCTGAAGCCCAAGATCAAAGATTGGGGTCCAATCAAGGGTCCAATTAAAAGCAAATTTGGTGCCGCATCTGGTTGAAGTTACTTGCTTTACTTCTTGGTTGACACGGTAGAGGTCAACGGTTCGAGTCCGTTCGGGCCTACCACTTGTTTCAAGAATTCGCCCTGGCACTATCTCCTCCAGAACCGCTCATTTGGTCGTAAAAGGATACAACAACTCCATCCTTGGTTCTCATTCCCAGGTTGCTTTGCAATCAAATGAAGGCGCTGCTTATCAGCTGCTGAAGCAAGAAATCCCAGCGGCGGTGCCAGTGATTATCGAAGACGAGGGTCGTTGCCCTCCCAGGTCTGAAAGTTTGTTTGGCACACCCATCGCCAATTCTCTGGGTTTGGTGTTATCCTTTACAACTTCTTCCTTTGACAAGGATAATGATTGAAGCTCGACGGCTTAAGGTGCAGTCACTTATTTGAGCTGATATGACCCACCAAAGTCCAGATCCAAAAGAAACCCGCCGCCAAACAGAGGCGGGCGAGCGCTTCGAAGGCCGTGGCTTGTTCAAGGTTTTCCTGGGCTACGCTTCCGGCGTGGGCAAGTCAGCTCGCATGCTGCACGAGGCGCGACGGCGCAAGGAAAGAGGGGAAGATGTCGTGGTTGGGGCGACCCAACCGGAGGTCTCCGCGGAGGTCAAAGATCTGCTCCAAAAGCTGGAAGTCATCCCGCTGAAAACCTTGAACGACATCCAGGTAATGGATGTTGAGGCGATCCTCAACAGGCGTCCGCAGGTTTGCGTGGTCGACGGGCTGGCACACCACAACCACCCTTTGAGCTATCACACCGAGCGATGGGAAGACGTAAAAGAATTGCTGGACGCCGGAATCTCAATTCTCGCCTCGGTCAATCTCCAATACATTCAGGACTATCGGGAAAAGGTGGAAAAGATCACCGGCAAGCACGTCATCGATGTCTTGCCCCTGGAGTTTCTGAAATCCGCCGCGGAAATCGAGGTCGTGGACGCTCCTCCGGAAATGGCGCTTCGGCGCGAGGGTGAGATTCCGGAGCAGGCCGCAGCGCAACAGAAGAAGCTTGCGGAGTTGCGGGAGATGGCTTTGTTGCTCACGGCCGATATTGTGGACCACCAGCTTGAAATGTATATGCGGCGCCACGGCGTTGAGCAACTTTGGGGAACTCAGGAGCGCGTCCTCGTGTGCATCAAAGCAGGCGTCGATGCGCAGCGGATGCTTGAAAGCGGCCGGCGCAATGCAGAGCGGTTTCGCGGCGAGTTGTACGTCGTCAACGTGCGTCAACGGGAGCGCTCTCCCAAAGAGGAAGCGGCGTTGAAAGACAATCTGCAATACGCGCGAACCCTTGGGGCTCGGGTGGAGGTGATCGAGAAGGAGGAATGGACCTCCGCCATCTTGAAGTTCGCGCACGAGCACCGGATTACACAGATTTTCATTCATCACAGCAGAAACAAGAGCTGGCCGGAACGACTTTTCGGCAGCGGCGTTGACCGGCTGATTAAGTCTGCCGAGGGAATGGACATTCGAGTCTTCCCTCGATAGAGAATCGAACATGGCGGAAAACAGTCGAAGAGGCCATCTAAAACTCCTCCTTGGGTATGCGGCTGGCGTGGGAAAAACCTACCGCATGCTCGAAGAAGCGCAGCGATTGAAGCAGCACGGCGTGGATGTCATCCTCGGATATGTCGAATCCCACGACCGGCAGGACATCATTGCTATGACTGAGGGGCTCGAAACGGTTCCGCGTCTCAGACTCATCCACCGCGGAAGCGTATTCGAGGAGATGGATACGGTGGCGATTTTGCGCCGGCACCCTCAGGTTTGCGTGGTGGACGAGTTTGCGCACACGAATGTCCCCGGATCCGGTAGCGCCAAGCGATGGGAAGACGTCCGCGTGCTTTTGAATCACGGGATTGACGTCCTCACCAACATGAACGTTCAGCACTTAGAGAGCCTGAACGACGCGGTCTGGCAGTTCTCGGGCCTTCGCGTGCTAGAAACCGTTCCCGACTGGGTGGTTAAGGAAGCGGATGAGGTTGTAATGGTGGACTTGCCACCTCAGGCTCTGATCAACCGCCTGAAGCGCGGCGCCATCTACCCGAAGGAAAGAGCACAGCGGGAGCTGGACAGTTTCTTCAAAGAACCGACGTTGGTTACCCTGCGGGAGCTGGCTTTGCGGCAAACGGCGCACGAAGTTGATATGCGTTACGAGCCGCAGGAAGCCACTGGGATATCCCCGTCGGCGCTTCCGCTCGACCTCACCGGCACCGCCAAACCCACGGGGGAAGAAACGGATAGGTTGCTGATCCACATTACCGCAGACCCCTCCACCGCAGCCTTGATCCGCCGGGGCAGGCGCGTGGCTGACTACTTGGATGCTGAGTGCTTTGCCGTTTTTGTCAATACAGCGCCAAGTCTCCACTCGCTGCCCGAGGCCGACCGGAAGACGGTGGAAAAACAGCTGAATTTTGCTCGGAACCTTCAGATTGAAACCCGCATCCTTGAGGGTACAAACGTTGCTGAAACGCTGGTCAGCTTCGCGCGAAAGCAAGGGATCACCCAAATCTTCCTGCTAAGAACCCACCAGAAAAACCTTCCGCCGGTGTTCGGACGCAACCTTGTCCAACAAATTGTCTGGCTGGCTCGCGATATGCAAGTGACCATTGTCTCTGAACACCGCCGCTGATGCACTGCGCCGGCAGGCTGCGAAGTTGACCTAAACCTCCGAAAATTTTTAGCGGACGCTGATCGCGGCGACTCAGGCAGGTCGAACCAGTCAAGTCAGGCGCAATGCGGTTCCATTCGTGAGCCTGACGGGTCACGGCTGCTAGTTCAAAGGAAAGAGCAACCCTGACGGGAAGGAGAGGTAGTTAGGTGCGTCAATGTGTTGGAAAGGAACCCTAAAATAGGTACGTTTGAGAAAGCGGCGTCAAAGGTTAGACAGAGGGGTTGAGAGCGCGGGCGGCCCGCCGGTGATGGACTAGAACCGCCAGCATGGAGCTGCGTTCCATCTTTTCGCCATGGACCGTGCAGAGCGACAAGGCCGAGAGATCATGGATACAACCGTGAATTCTGCGCTGGTGAGCCAGGATTGTGCTGGGGTTCGTGCCGTTGCGGTATGCCCAAGACCAGTCGGAGATCCAGCGCACCATAGACCCATTGCGTCCAAGTGGCGGCCGTTGAAGGGGATCACTCCATTTGGCCAGGCGCACGAAGCAGTCTGGGGCGGTTAAGAAAACCAATCGGCGATTGCGAAGGAGAACTTCGGGACGGAGCCCATTTTCGCTCAAGGTGCGAGCAAGGTCCTTCAGCCACGCAGGTCCGGCCAAAACCACGATCTGCTGGCCAATCTCAACGCCACCCACAACAAATTGAATTATCTCGGCGGGCCCGGGCTTTTTTCTCACGACCAGACGGCAAGCATTGCCCGGAGTCCCAGCTAATGAATCTACGTCCATTTACGAGGCCCTTACATGCTATAATGCGCGGAAGCAGGTAGGGATGTCAACCCAATTGGCAAGAAAATCGGCCATTTTCGCGCTTTTTCCACTCCTGCGCACACGCTTCAGAACCCTCGAGCTAGTCGTCGATAGGATTGGTTCCAGAAACTAACGAAGGAAGAAAAAGTTACCGCGGAGGCCCTAGGAAACGGCGGGCGCAGAATCATTGGAGAGAGGAAATGGTTTTTCTTTGGTTATCCTGGGAGGAACCTTGCGGGGTTAACGGGAGCGCCATGGATTAGGACTTCGTAGTGCAGGTGTGGACCTGTAGTCCTTCCGCTCATCCCCACAGCGCCGATAACTTCTCCTCGCTTGACTTCTTCTCCGACCACCACAAATATCTTGCTCAAGTGCCCATAGCGGGTGGAGATTCCATCGCCGTGATCAATCAAAATACTCCGGCCGTAACCGGCATCGCGTCCAGCTTGAATCACCATGCCATCGCCGGCCGATTCAACGTCGGTACCGTATGACGCAGCGATGTCGAGGCCCGGGTGGAAAGCGCCTTCGCCGCTGAACGGATCCATACGCTCGCCAAACCCCGCGGTAACGCGCCCCTGGACCGGCCAGATGGACGGAATCGCAGAAGGATCAACCAGCATTCCAGGTAGCAGACTCGGACCCAGCGGACCGCTCCCCGTGTCAAGGCTCGCGGTCTTCATAGCGTTAAACGCGTAAAACGAACTGCGGTAGCCCGTGCCAAGGTTACCATCCGTTTGGCTGGCCATGCTCAACAGGGCCGGGGTAACTCGCAACCGTCGTGAATTGCCGAAGCCGTACGTCAGCGCGACCTCCGTCGCCAATGATTGGAGAGAATTCAACTTGACGTCCGCGCGGCTCACCCTGTTTTCCAGGTTATGGTACTGCTTCTTCAGGGCCTCGCGCTCGCTTCGGACTGTGTTGTAATTCGAAACTTTTACGAGCATCCGTGCGTAGCTGGTCGCCAAGCCTGCCACCATCAGCACACCCATCACGGCAAAGCCGAGGACTAACGGAACAATATAAAAAGGGACTTGAATCTTATGGATCTTGCCGTGGGCTCCAGGCGTAATTAGGAGTGTGTAGAACTTGTTGTTCATTTACTTCATTCTCCACTTGCCTACGGCTTCTTGGGCGACCTGACCAGGTTGCCTGGTCGGAAGGAAAGACTTCGCAAGTCCCTACACGGTAACACGAAGCAGAGGCAAATCCTATGCTATGCACAAAGTCTTGTCAAGCCTATATCTGCATATTTCAGGGGCCAGCGAGTAAAACTTGGGCGATTTCCCCTATTTGTTAGTCTGATAAGTCTATTAATATAAACTTCTCCTCCCGCTCAACTCCGCCACACGCTTCTACCCGTCGGGCCTCAGGCACGGAGGCTTCTGACTGCACGTTGTCGTGTGGAGGCTAGGTACCAGAGAACCCCCAAAAATAGAGGTAATATAACTGGATGGCCTATGCCTGCATCCCCGTGGCCAGCACTCCCAGACGACCTTCGGTCCCCTAATAAATGTGCAAACCTGCCATTCAGCGCCTATCCGTTTGAAGAGAAGATCGGAAGCAGGTCACAGCCTCTGAGTTCGGAGAGTCCGGCTAAAGGCGAGGCCAACTCAGAGTGATCATCTATTCATCTAATTGTATTCAAAAGCCTTATATTAAACTACAAGCTGATTAAAGCGGAGAACCAGGACTTCCCTTCGAATACAGACTATATAGACTAAATACCTCTGTGGAGTCGGAACTGAGCCACCGAGGCGGAATTCTAATAAGGCCCACGGTTGGCGGTACAACTTGGAGTCCGGGTAGGACCACATTCTTGCTTCCACCCAGGGCTCTTTCTCGGCTCGAGTTGGCCGATTTCTCTCCGGCATCTCCCCATATTGCTCATGTCCTCCGCTCTTATAGCTCCGATTCGGAATTCCAATTTGACCAACACTGCTACTGCATCTAGAATGGCTGACGGCATGAGTGAAACCTCAAATATTACAGACACAAGCTACGTCCTTACTCTCGAAGAAATTGCAAACCTTACGTCCGACGGCACGAAACCCGCTGAAACGTTGTTGAACGTGGTAGCACTGATTGCGCGGCGATTCCGGACGGATGTTTGCTCGGCATATTTGCTGGAGCCTGACCGCGCGAATCTGATTCTCGCCGCCACGCTGGGTCTTCGCCCCCAGTGCATCGGCACGTTGCGTATGGCGTTGGGTGAAGGACTTGCCGGCTTGGTGGCCGAGCAAGTGCGCCCGGTGGCGGTGGAACAGGTAAAAAACCATCCGCGTTTCAAATACTTCAAAGAAGCAGGCGAGGACAATTACCAGTCATTCCTGGGGGTCCCGCTGATCGACCGAGGGGTTCTGCAAGGCGTACTGGTCGTTCAGACTGTAGAGCCTCGCACCTTCCGACAGGAAGAAATCCGGATGCTTGCGGAGGCGGCGGCGCAGGTGGCGCCCGTGGTGAGCGAGGCTCGTACGCTGGACCGCTTTGTTGCCCCTATCCAGGAGCGGCTTTGGGCGTTGGCGCGGAATTTGTGGTGGAGTTGGGACCCTGACGCCACGGGAGTATTCCGCGACCTGGATCCTTCCCGGTGGAGCGAGCTGAACCACAATCCCGTCGCGCTGCTCTCAGAAATTCCCCTGGAACGCATCGAGCGCCGTGCTCAGGAACGAATGCTGCACGGCCGCATCAACTACGCCTATCGTCGGCTCCGCGAATATATGGAGGCAGACCGCACCTGGGGCGCCAGGCACGCGGGCATCCTGCGGCCTCGGCCAGTGGCTTATTTTTCAGCGGAATTCGGGCTACACGAATCGGTTCCGGAATATTCCGGGGGGTTGGGCGTACTCGCCGGCGATCACATCAAAAGTGCCTCGGACCTTGATATCCCTCTCACCGGCGTTGGCCTCTTTTACGGCAAGGGATATTTCCTGCAGCGCCTTGACCCTTCCGGCTGGCAGCAGGAGGAGTATCTCGAGACGGATGTAAGCCAGCTCCCAATGGAAGCGGCAATCGGAAAGAACGGTCAGCCGGCCATGGTGCAAATCGAGACTCGCAGCGGATCGATCCGGGCCAAGATCTGGCGGATGAAAGTGGGGCGGTGCGACCTACTTCTGCTGGACTCGAACGTGGAGGGTAACGCCCCTGAAGATCGCGACCTCACCTCCACACTCTATGGCGGCGACAAGAGAACCCGTGTGCGGCAGGAGTTGATGCTGGGCGTGGGCGGTTTTCGCGCGCTCAAGACGATGGGGCTCACGCCCTCCGTGTTGCACCTCAACGAAGGTCACAGCGCGTTTGCAGTGCTTGAGGCGGTTCGCAACAGGATGCAGGAAGAGGGGCTGACCTTTGAGGAAGGACTGCGCCGCGTTTCACGCGAGGTGGTCTTTACCACTCACACACCCGTCCCCGCTGGCCACGACCGGTTTGACGCCGGCCTGATTGAAGAGCATCTGGGGCCCCTTGGTGACCAGCTAGGCCTTTCCCATGAGGAACTCATGGCGCTGGGACAAGAAGATCCCTCAAAGCCCGGTGAGGAGTTTTGCATGACCGTGCTGGGACTCAAGGCTTCGCGGCACGCCAACGCCGTTTCCGCGTTGCACGGCGAGGTTTCGCGCGCCATGTGGACGGGGCTCTACCCGGGCCAGCCGGAAGACAAGGTCCCCATCGGGCACATCACTAACGGGGTGCACGTCCCGTCATGGCTGGCCCCTCAAATGTTCCGTCTCTATGACCGCCACCTGGGCACAGGATGGCACGAGCACAGCGGCGAAGCGCGCATATGGGAGAAGATTGAAAATGTGGACGATGGCGAGCTGTGGGAAACGCACGTCAGCCTGAAATTGCGGTTACTGGAGTTCGTTCGTTACCGCGCGATGGAGCAGGCTGCCCGGCGCGGCGAGTCTGAAGAAGCACAGCGCCGCCTCTCCCGCGTTTTAAGCCCAGATGCCCTCACCATCGGTTTTGCGCGGCGCTTTGCCACCTACAAGCGTGCCGACCTGCTGCTCTCCGATATTGAGAGTCTTGCGAGCATGATGAACGATCCCAAGCGCCCCGTCCAGTTCGTCTTCGCCGGCAAGGCCCACCCGCTCGACGAGCCCGGCAAGCGTGTCTTACAGCAAGTTGCGGGCCTCATGCGCGATCCCAATTTCGCGGATAAGCTTGTTTTCGTCGAGGACTACGACATTAACGTGGGACGCCACCTCGTCCAGGGCGTTGACGTGTGGCTGAACAATCCTCGGCGCCCGCTGGAGGCTTCTGGCACGAGCGGCCAGAAGGTGGTGCTCAACGGCGGTTTGAATCTCTCCATTCTCGATGGCTGGTGGGCGGAAGCGTACGACGGCCTGAACGGGTTTGCGATCGGCGTGGGGAGAACTCACACGAAAACTGAACTCCATGATAGCCGTGACGCCGCCGATCTATTCCAGGTTCTGCGCGAAGAGGTTATTCCCCTTTACTACCAGCGTGACGCTGACGGCCTGCCGCGGGGTTGGATCAAGCGGATGAAACGAACGATTCGAACTCTCGGATGGCGATTCAATGCCGACCGCATGGTGATGGATTACTCTCGGAAGTGCTACGTTCCATCCGCAGGAGGCACCTCCAGCAATATGAACCCTGCAGGGTAATAGCGGCGCGTCCAGGCGTGTCACCACGTCGCAATCCACCTGCAGCTCACAGCCAGCCGTTAATTATCTGCTCCGGTTTGTCAGGATCCTAAAAGACAGCCCGAAATTGTGAGGGTAATCTTCCCCACCCAGAGGCTTGGGCCCGTAAACAGTATAGGCCGCTGTAGGCGCCGCGCCAGCGAGCGCTTTGACCTCGAACCAATAGAGTTTGCGAGGATCAAGACGAATCGGCCGCTTCAACCTGAGGTTGTACCAAAGTCCGTAGCGGGGGGAAACGCCTTTGGCATCAAGCCGCAATTCCCCCAAATTTCTCTCTCCCTGCTCGGTTCCGAGATCCACCACTAAATCACCAGGATTCCCGACCCGGGACAGCTTCAACGCTATGCCGTCCATTTCCGGGGAGACGTTCGAGACATAAAACCTTCCGATGATTGTCGATTGCTTACTCGAATCTACGTTGTGTGTGACATACGGGATCTCCGAGGTGGGGGCATATCCTTGATGATCCGGCGCGACATCCCTATTGCAGTAATCGTCATCATCGCACCCATAGTCGCGCCCCGCGGAGCGCTCCGGCCGCAGCCAGCGGTCGATAAAGAAGAATGTCCCAATTCCATGAATAGTGTGAGGGCCAATAAAGTCGTCGCTGATCACTTTGTCCCTCATCCCCCAGACGTCTGCCCACTTCTCCACTGTTGCCCAGGCGGCCTGGTGCCATGCGGGCGTGGTGACGGGGTCGCTCAGCCCCCATTCGATCGCGACTGGCCGCGGCCACATCGCCGCGATATGCTCCAGGTCTGTAAAGCGGTTCAACAGATCCCAGTTATAGAAATCTGTGTCCGGCAAACTCCAATAGTTGCTGTGATTGCGCGATGGGTCCTCTTGCGTCAGCATCTTGCGCCGGTCGTTGAAGTACGCCGAGATAATCGTAAATTTCAGCCGCGGCTCAAGCGCGGGCATCCAGAGAGCCGAATAGCCGCCGTAGGAAAGCCCGTAATAGCCAATCCGCTTTCCGTCAACAAAGGGCAGAGACTGGAGGAAATCTACAATCCGGTGCAGTTTTGCGAGCTCGATACCGGTCCGCATCATGCCCACTGCGGCGGCCTCACGCACCAGGGGGTTTATCAGGTCCGCGCGCTTGATCCAATAAGGCGACCGCGGATCGTTGGGCACGGTCAGATACGGCGCAAACACCACATAGCCGCGCTCCGCCAAGCGTTCGCCAAAGCGGTGATAGAAGTGCTCGTTGGTTTCCAGGTCGCTGCCCACGCCTGAAACGTATTTGGGCGCCCCTCCAAACCCGTGCTGGCAAATCATGGCGGGCAGTCGCTGCTCCACTCGACCCGCTACCGCGCGGGGCACCAATAACTGTCCGTAGGCTTCCACGCCCGGAACCACGTCCAACAGAACTTCATATGCCAGGAATTTATCTGTCTCCGCGACCAGTAGAGTTCGGGGATTCAGAGGGATGTTTGAATCGGGAATGACGCCCACCAGGCGCGCAAGCCCTCGCCGTAGCTTTGCTGCTTTCTGTTCACGGTCTTGCGGTGGTGTCGAGTCGAGTTTCCAGTAGGCCTTTCTCACCTTTCCGCTCACCGCGCAAAGGCCCCGCAAATAACGGTAGAGCCCTTCAAAATGCTCATTGCGCTCCGCCAAAATCTGCTCCTGGGAAACCCGAAACGCGATCACCGGAATTTTCCCGTTGCGATCCGCGCCCAACGCGGAAGCCATGGCCTCGGCGCTCGCCTCTTCAGCTCCGCTGGCTTCCTCGAAGGCCATCAACTTGCCGGTAGCCCCTAACCCCTGGTAAAAACGCCTCGCTCGAACCAGTTCCCCGCTCACGCGCTGGAAGCTTACCGGCCCTCCCCATCTGGTCACGATTGTCAGCGGGCGTGGCGCCACCAATGCAGCAATCTCGGCATCCCCAAACTCATTCAGTTGCCCGTAGATCATCCGGTCCACCGGTTCCTTCCAGCAATCTTCACGCTGCTGGAAATAGTCGAGCGCGGTCGCCGCAGCCAAATGTTCGTCCACCGCCGCTGCATACAGGGCGGTCATACCTCCCTGCCTCACTCCCCACACTCCAATCCTCCGGGCGTCGATACCGGGCTGGGCGGCCAAATATTTTTCTAGCGCCACAACCTGCTGAACTTCCACCCCGACCAGAGTTCTGCCTACCAGGAACCCTAGTCGCCAGAGGATGCGCCGCCGGTTGTTTCCGCCCGCACTTTGGCAGAGTGGATGATCAGACTTACGCTCGACCATCTCGGGAATTGCCACCGTTATTCCCCGGCCAAGAAGCCCGCTGAGCCAAGGCGCCGTATTCAGCCCTTTTCTGATGCCCGCAAAATCCTCCGGGCCCTGCTCCGCATCCGGCACTGCGATAATCGCAGGCTCCGGTTTCCGGCTCTTCGGAACAAACAGCAGCGCCCGAACTCCAAATGATCCCTCAAGCGCGATCGTCACATCTTCGATTCTCAACTCCGGACTTTCCGTTAAAACCTTTACACGAGGCTTTTGCGGGCTCAAATTCACCAGCCCTAACATCCTTCGCAGGTCCTGGCGGCGCGGCTCTACTGATGACGCGTAGGCAGCCCGCGAGGCAAAATTCACTTTCCAAAGCTTGTCGCGCTTGGCTGGGGTCGCTTCAATCTGCTTCAAGAAATATCCCTTGATCTGGGCGTACTGGCGAGGATCAATCATGTTGCCAGGGTTGCCGTCTACTCCTTCAACAATTTCCGGATGATCCATCAGAGCGGTGCCCTTGAGGGCTAGCGGGGCGTTTTCTTTTGATTCGCCAGGGGCTGGTCCTGCCAGCAGGTTCGTCCGGCAGGTTGACAGAACCACTCCGGCCAGCAAAGCGCCCATCACCGGGAGAATCCATAACTTGTTCTTCATTTCGTCCTTCCTCCGCAGCGTCCAGCTAATCAAGCTGCAAGTGCACAATTTCAGCGATATGGAGCCTGGGAATGGTGACAACCACATAGTTACCTTCGATCCGGTGAGGGACCGTCACCCCCGCGCGAATCAATTCCACCGACTTTGCCGTCCTCCCCTCCGGGACCAGGATTCTCACTTCCGCATCTGAAACCGGCGCAAACTCCTGCCGCATCAGACCTTGCGCCTGGTCCTTGAACCCCTCATTCGCCAAGACCCAAAGCACCATATCCCCGTTCTGCGCCCGGCGCAAAACTCCGTAAACACCCTTGGGCGCACTAATCTGAAAGGGCAGAGGAGCCCCGCCTCCCAAGTAACGCACGATGGACGCCAGCAGGCGCGCCGATGAAGGCACTCGGCAGTAAAAATAGTCCGCTTCCAGGCTACCGCTGACGTAGACAGTCCGGCCCTTGCCGTAGCGGTTGACCACGATAGCCGGGCCGCGAACTTCCCCGGTCCCCAAATTCCAGGATTCCGCTACAATGGTTGCGCTTCCTCGAGGTTCCACCGGCACGAGACGGCCGTCTCCTTCCACGATATCGCCCGGCCTGTAGCTGCCGAGCGCCGGATGCCGCTCTGTGATCCGGTAGTAGCATTCGGGCTGGCTTCTCAGCGGCCCGCCTTTCATCTCAACCCCAAGGACATCCTTCAGCGTTCCCCCTTGCTGTAATTGTCCTTTTTCGTCGTACAAACCCGTGTCGAAGGTGGCCAGCAGCCCGCCGCCCCGCTTCACCCAGGCTGCCAGTCTGGCGGCTGATTCGCTGCGGATTCCGGAGGCGCCGCAGAGTGCAATCACCCGCTGCGCTCGCATCCATTCCTCGCTGAGTTCCGTGCCGGGGTTGACGTCGAAGCTAATCCGCTTGTCAAGCAGCACAAGTCCCAAGGCGCCGCTCATGAGCGGCCAGTTCCAACTCTGCCTCCGGGTCCGCCAAGTCTGGAGCGATTCCCAAGTAGGCACAATCGAAACATACGGTACCGGCGCGCTGTCCTTATGGATCGGCTCCACCCGTTTCATCACTGCAAAAACTTCCTGAGCCGGCTTGGCGCTGCCGCTGCCGATCCGGAAATATAACCGGTTAGCCGTAGCATAGATAGGAAGATTCCCACACGCCAGGTTGGCGAAACCCTCCATCAGGATCTCCTCCGTGTCCTCCAGGTTGGTGTTATGCACCACCCTTGGGGTTTCCTCCTTCGACCATCCTAGGGAATAACTTCCCAGGTACATCTGCGCGATCTTTTTGTAAGGCCGCACCATGGATGACCCCATCAGGCCCGTCATCAAGCGTTCCTGCGTCGTATCGCTCGCCTCCACCATAAAACCTTCCGGGACACGATACTGCAAACGAAGCGAGGTGCCCCGCCAGGCCCCGCCGTTGTGACAGAGCATAAACTTGCCGCTCCCGTGCACAATTTTCCGGAAATCCAACAGGTCTTGCTTCTCCAGCTCATTCGCCCAAGCGACCCAGGCGATCATCGCCTGCATGTCCACGTCATTCTTCAAGCTGGTCCAGTCGAGCGGCACTTCTCCGCCGTACTTCACAAAACCGCTGAGCCGATCCATGTCCATGCCGCTGAATTTCTTGAAATTGCGCCGGCAACAATCGCAAAAACAGAGGCTCCGGTAATCGCTGGGCGAGTCAAAATAAACTCCGTCGATGTCGTGGGCGCAGAGTTCTTTGACGACCGTCCGGATTCCCTGCCGGAAAGCGTCTCCGGTAATGCATGCCTTTTGCACCGGCATCCAGCCAATGTGCCAAAAGACTCCATACGGCTTGCCCTCCGGATCGACCGCCACCCAATCTTTGTAGCGTGGATGGCTCTCGATCCACTGCCTGGCGCCAAAACCAAATCCATAGCTCGTATAACAGTAAACGTGCATCCCGGCCCGCCGGCACTCCCGCGAAACCTCATCAATCAGGTCGCGGCTGCCGAGTTCGGGATGGACGCGAAAAGCTCGGCTGGGATAATAAGCCCAGTAACCGATCGGTTGGAACCTCAAGAGGTTGCCTCCCAGATCTGCCGCGACTTGCACCAGCCGCGCCGCGTCAAAGTCTTTCATGTGCGGGTAGACAGGAGGGGAATAGCCGTCAAAATAGACCGCCCGGGAATAATGCAACCACTCCGGAGGCTCGTAACCGTCCGCGGGGATTTGAAACACGTCCGCCGCACTCGCGCGGCTGTCAGCGGTCTGAACAGGTTTGTTTCCCAACTCGAACCCCGCCAGCGAACCGACTCCCAACGCGGCGTCTTTCAAAAAAGTTCTGCGTCGCATTTCTCCCTCCACCGTTCTTTAGAACTTCTGCTATGAAGCAACAATTTCGACAAAGATTCTCCATGAGCAGAGCGCGGTTGCCCGCCCTTCAAATATCACAATCCATGTGTCTCACGCTAATATTTTTGGAGGGAAACTTTGACCTTCACGGTGCGAGAAATGCGTACGGACAGGTTGTTGAGAAGCATGGTGCCGCGGGCCGGAGTTGAACCGCCGACGCCTGCCATTTCAGGGTTAGCGAAGGCGGCTAAGTCAGTGATTTCAAAAAGTACCAGGGAACACTGAGGAACCGGCAGGAACATTTAACGTTCCTTTATTGTTCCTTCGCAATAAAGCGTCGGATTTTCTAAATTCATTTCGCGGATGGGTTGGCTACGACGTTTAGGTTAGTCTAGAGACTTCCACACGTGCCGGCTATCTTGCTGTCAATACGCGGTGAGAATGAAACTGCCCGCTTTCTTTCATCCGAAAAGCAGAAGAAACGAAAATGCCTGACCAGAAGCAAATATGCATATCGTGACATTGTGATTTATGAAATGCATCAACGGGGATGGCGCAATTCCGAGATCGCCCGCGGCCTCAAGATCTCGCCGGCGACCGTTTGTTGAGTGCTCAGTTCTGGCGCAGGACAGTCGCTGGTCGTGGAGGTCATGGGGACTTCGCTGACTCGGGGATTTTATTCGAGAGCCGGCAATTAATTCTATCGGAGGTAGCAAAAGGGTTTGAAGCGGCTCTAAAATGTGCTGGGTCAAGGACAGCTCACAAAACGATGGTGCCCTTGCATTGAATATCCGGACGCAACGCATTCGTCGCGATCTGAAAAGGGAGTTCAAAATTGAACTTTAGGATATCGCGCAGGGAATTTCTGAAAGCAACGATGGCGGCCGGGATCGTTCCGGATTTTGCCGCACATTACGGATTTGCACAGGAAGTAGAAAATGGGCTCTTACAGGTCGGCGGATTCCGCTGCGTGAGTCTCAAGCCCCTCGGAAACGACTCCAACCTGGACCTCTACCGGACGGGGTACTGGAACTACACCGGATTTCGGATGGAAGTATGGCGAAGGTTGGGCGTGCCTTTCTGGTACCCCAAAGGCACAGGAGTGGTGCGGGTGGCAGGGGAAGACTGGCACCCTGCGCTGGGCGATGACATTTCCAGTGTGGAGGCCGGCGGCAAAGCCTTCGAAGATGTAGCAGGCCACCCGCGGGTTCTAAAACCGGTGGTGGACCCTCACGCCGAACTTGATCGCAATCCTACAAACGCCATCGATAAGGACAAGTCCACCGCTTGGTTGCCGTGTGACAAGAAGCCTTCCGGCAAGCTTGCGGTGATGTTTGCCGCTCCCGCGCGGGTTAATAAAGTTCGTTTCTTGTCGGACGCCGGGTCTCGCCACACACCGCGAGACTACTCCATTGGGTTAGTACTGGCGGATGGATTCCCCAAGGAAATTGCGACGATCGCAGGCGAGCATAGTCTCGGCGGCACGTGGAGGGAGTTTCCAGTTCCGGACCTCGAAGCGAAAGGCATTTACATCGATATTCGTTCTTCGGGGGATGGCAGGCACCCGCCGGCTATTACCGAACTTGAAGCCAAGGGGAAATTCATCGAAACTCCGAGGCTTTCGGCTTACCCTTCCCACGTTGTAATTCCTATGCAGGAGCAGACAGGGACAGAGCTGCACTTTATTGGAAATGTCGGGTCTGGATTCCCAATCGCTCCCGGTGTGGGAACTCCCGTCGGGGAATACGCCATTCTCTATGCCAATGGGCAAGTCGAAAACGTTCCCCTTGTTGCGGGAAAAAACGTCGCGGACGTACGCTACGGCCATTTTGTCCCGGATGCCCAGTTTGCGTATGGGCTTAAACCTTACGATCCAGCCCCGGGTCACACCGCCTATCATTTGAACGAGCAGTTGCCGGTGGAAGTTAACAGCCAGCTGATGATCTTTAGCCACTCGCTCAGGTATCCGGACCGGTCAATTGAGTCAATCGAATTTCGATGCACACGACCACAAACAACTCTCGTTCTCGCAGCCGTTACCCTGGAACAAAGCGGTCCTCGAATTAGTCCTCTCTTCTATAACGGAAAGATCGTACGGCCTTACCCGGCAGACGCACCTCCCGGTCCGCCGGCCTCTCTGGAGGCGTTAAAGGACCACACTCGTGAAATTTCGCTGGACGGCGACTGGACCTACAAGACAGACCCTGGAAACGAAGGAATTCGAAAGCAGTTTTTTAGCCCCTCTTATGATGCCTCCTCATGGAATACCATGCGCGTGCCCTCCCAGTGGTTCGTCCAGGGGATCGATTATCACGGTGTAGTTTGGTTCCGTCGGGAAGTCCAAGTACCGGATTCGTTTCCGGGTTCGGTAGCGGAGATCCATTTCGACGCCGTGGATTATGAGGCGCGTGTGTGGGTAAACGGCTTTTACGTGGGCCAGCACATCGGCCCTTACGCCTCATTCAAGATCAATGCTACGCATCCTCTGCGTAAAGGCACCACGAACGTTGTCGTAGTTCGAGTGGACTGCCCCCTCGACCCCGGTTATGAAGATTACAAGACCCTGATCGAAGGCAACGCGACGGACGACATCATCATGCCGTACGGGCGGGAAGGCTCAATGGGGGGCATTTATCGTTCCGTAGCTCTACGCGCCCGAGGGGAAGTTGGGATTGACGAGCTTTGGGCTGTAACGGAGCTTAGTCAAGACTTGGCTCATGCAGATGTGACAGTGAAGTTTAGTTTGGAAAGCACCATTCCCCTTGGGAAGATTGAAGTGCGCGCAATCCTAACTGAACCTGAAGGCAAGGGAGACCCCGCGCGCAGCTTCGCAGCCCATACAGGGATGAGGTCTGTTTCCGGATCGGTTCCAGTGGAACTGCACCTCAGCATAAATAATCCATTACTCTGGCATCCCTGGGAGCAAGGCACGCCACACCTCCACCAGCTAAAAGTTGAGGTCTACCAAGATGGCAAACTTTCAGACACGAAATTCATCCGCGTCGGTCTGCGACAAGTTGAGTTCAATGAGCAACAGCATTTTCTCCTCATCAATCACCATCGAATATTCCTGAAAGGAGTGCTGTACGACGATATCCATTGGCGGTCACTAATGGACCGCCGCGGTTATACGCAACGGCTGATGATGCAGAAGGATGCAAATCTCAACATCATCCGTATGATCACACATCAGTCGGACCCCATGATGTACGACCTGTGCGACCAGATGGGGATGATGATCTGGCAGGAAATGCCATTGCAATGGAAGTACTCACGGTCGGAAGCGATCCGGGAGGAGATCCTTGGCGTCGTGCATGAGACCGTGGTTCAAACCCGCCCGCACGCCTCCGTCGTGGGATGGTCGGCCTGGAATGAAGGAGGGCAGGAAGATTTCTCGGATAAAATAACCGCCGAGATTCGTGCCCTTGATGTCACTCGGCCCATGACCCGTGCCTCCGGGCATGGCGACTTCGACATTCACATTTATCCCAATTTTAACGACGGTCTCCGGCGGAGAACCGCCTTGTGGACAGGGCTAAAACTGAACTTTGTGAGTGAGACCGGCTCCTACGGCCTCTCCTCCGAGCAGGCCGTTCGCGAGATGGCCGGTGACAATTATTTGTGTTTTGACTCCGTTTCACCAATCTGGGACAACTTCGATTCCTATCGATGGGTCGATGATCCAGTTTTCCCCGACTCCCCCAAGGCGGCCGCTTGGCCAATCGAAAAGATCCGCAGGTACTTTTTGGCGAAAATCAAGGCCAGTGAGCGTTTCTTCTTTCAATACCAGAAATATCAATATGAAAATGCGCGGGCACAACGGTTTGATCCGACAACTGCGCTGATCACCTGCCGTTTCGATGATGCCTTCCCTCTCGCGTATTCCGGTGCGTTGGTCAATTTCACCGGTCGTCCTAAACCAGCTTATTTCGCGCTCAGGGATGCCAACCAGGCCGTTCTGCCGATACTATTTTTCGACTTCCAGGGCGCGAAAGATGTGAGGGTAGTGAATGACTACTGGCACCGCAGCTGGAAAGGAGTCACGGTGACCTATCGCTTGCGTTCGCGGGACGGCCGCGAGATAAAGAATTTGAGGAGAACCTTCGACCTCCCGGCCGATTCCATCGTGCCGGTCATCGCTGGAAGTGACACCGGGGATGTGTGGCATGTCCCCGACGGTTTTTTTGCAGATCTGGCCTTATACGATGCAGACGGCAAAATTCTTTCCAGAAATCATTACGACCTTACGGAAGAGGAAGTTCAGACTTTCCTAACGTCCGTGTATCCGCTAGCGCCGGAGACGCCAGCGAACGCGGTTGTTGTAACCTCGGACCAGGCACGGGAAATCGAGAATCTTGAGAAATTCCCAAGCGAAGGCGGCACCTACAGCCGCCAACTTTTGAAAACAATTCCCGCGGGAGGCAAGCCGCACTTTGAGTTCTTTGTGACCGTGCCCCAAGACAGCGATTATTATGTCCGAGTGTCAGTCAACTCCGGAAGGGCTGCCCATCAGTTCGATTTAACAATTGATGGGAAGCGGGCGCCGCTGGAGCACTATACATCGCTGAATATTGACGAACACCTTACTCGGGACGTCCATGTGACTCCTGCGATTTCCTGGTATCCCGGATGGACCGTGCGGCTAAAGAAGGGTCGGCATCGTCTTATCTTCAGTGTTCCAAGCAACCGTCCCACACCCGATCTTGCGTTCGATGCGATCGCCTTACAGAGCTATAAGGAGATGCCGACTCCCTTTTTCGCCCCAGGCTTCAGGGAAGTCAAAACCGAAGGCCGTCGGAAACCTGACCCGTCTTGTGAAAGCTAACAAACCCCAACTGGTCAAGGTAGCGATTTGGCCTGTTAGGTACCATTCCGTCTGGGATGGGAGGACCCTACCGTACAGCAAGGCCGACGGTTGGGTGTTTGCCAGTACCAAACTAAATGGGAAGAAACCACTGAAACCTGGGATGCTCCGCAGATGGTACCTGAAAGCTGCGGCAAGAGTTGCAGGGATATTGGGAAAGACCGGGTGGCATACTTTCCGCAGGTCTCTTGCGTCCTCCCTGATCGCCGACGATGTAGACGTGAAAACCGTACAAGAATCCCTGCGACACTCTACCATCACAACCACTTTGGATCTCTACGCACAGTCAACCACTCCAAACCAACTCGCTGCCCAGCGAAGATTGATCGAGACGATTGTCCCCCCGAGCCCACCAAACAGCCAGCTCGGCCAGGGTGAATTAGTGGGGGTTTCCCGCTTATTGTTCCTTTCTGTTCCCACGACTCGAGAGGGGAGTACGGGTAGGTTGTCGAGAAGCATGGTGCCGCGGGACGGAGTTGAACCGCCGACGCCAGCCTTTTCAGGGCTGCGCTCTACCACCTGAGCTACCGCGGCAAATGGTAAATCTCATCCATTTTCAGATGGATTCGCTCTTCTGTCAAGAAACCCGACCCTTGCAACCAAAACCCGACGCCTATTTGCGGGCCGGAGACGGCCTGCGTACGCAGTGAACCCTTACTGCCGAAGCTAGAAACAATCGCCCGGTTTGAAGACGATCAACTCTCTGGCCCCTCCCAAGGAAGACGTTTGCAGGTTGGAGATCCTATGACTTTTGCCAAGTTCTGGGAAGCCCAGGGCGTGACAAACGCTACGGGCAGGTAAAGGCCGGCATTACCAGCAACCGACCCGGGAAATCTCGGATGTGCAGTCAGCCGTAAACCGGCCGCGCCCGCGAAAAGCTCCCTCCGCAACTCGCTCGGCTGCCTACCACGCGCCCGGCCCGGGCAAGGAGCGTGTGTGGTTGAAGGTATATTCGCCTAGCAGTCGCTCAATGCCGGCCTCATCAACGTCAACCAGGCGCACAATCATTTTGTTAGTCGGCGCGGCTTTCGCAAAGGTGATCGATTCCTGAAGAACGACGCTGCCTGACTCCACGTTGACGGGGATGTCCGGCAGACGCAGTTGCTCCGCGCCGCGCTCGTCGCAAATGGAGAGATCAACGCGCTTGGAGCCTTTTAGGTTTGCAGCCAGGCGCCCAATCAGAATGTCGTCCTCAGCCGTCACGGTGCATTGAACACCACCGCCCGGAGGAGGAGCATACTGCCGGACGCGCAGGCCTTCTTCGGCGGCGCGCCTGAGAAATTCGTCGCTCACGACCATTCGCAAGCTCCCTCCACGCGCCAGGTTGCGAACCCCATCGGCGAGAGCCATCACCTCGCGCAATCGCGCACCGCAGGCGTCACACACAAACAGATGCTCCTCGACCCCTTCTTCTTCGGCCTTGGCCAATGCGCCCAGCCAATAGTCGGCAAGAACGGCCGCATCGATGGGATTTGAGCAAATCGGGAAGCTTTCTTGTTCGCTCATACCTCAACTCCCATGCATTCGCGCAACACACGAATCGCCCGGTGGCGGATTACCCGGACGTTCGCCTCCGAGATACCCAGGAATTTGGCCACATCCGCTCCTGTCTGCTCATCATAAAAAGTCATGACGACCACCGTGCGCTCACGCTCCTTGAGGCCCTGCACACAGCGTTGGAGCAATTCGTGATCGAGTTGCGGTCTGGCCATCTCAGTTCGCGGCGACAGCTCCGCCCCGTATTGCCCGAGCAGGCGCTCCCTTCTCTGCCCTCCTCGGCGCAAGTTAAGAACCGTCATGCGGCAGGTTCCCAACACAAAAGATGCGAGCTTCTCCGGCTCGCGCAGCCGGCCCGCCCGCAAGGCTTCAAGCATGATGACCAGAACTTCCTGAGCTAGGTCATCGGAAGCGGGTTCATCGCGCAGGTGGCGCAAACCGTACAGCCGGATGCGCGGCGCCATGCGGCGGCAAAGCTCGGCTTCGGCTTCGCGGTTGCCTCCAGAGGCAATCTGCCGCACAAGTTCGGCGTCTTTCAGTTCAATCGTCATCCACACACATTTAATGTGTAACGGGAAGGAAGCTCGTTACACTTCCGGGTATCGAACGCGGACCATTATACCCAAGAGAG
>JBJKQF010000004.1:0-6844 GCA_046705545.1 Terriglobia bacterium | reverse complement strand
GTCCACCATCACCACGAACCGCGCGGTGGGACCAAAAACGTTGTCGAAGAATCTCTCGCCAATAATCGCCCGCTGCGAGGCGTCGACGGAATAAAAGCCCTGGGTGCCCTTGTCCTTGGTTTCATAGAAAGGGAAGTAGGTTTCCAGCACCAGTTGATAATCTTTCGGGGCGGTGAGCCGGCCCACCACCGTGGTCCGGTTGATGCGCGACCATTCGAGAGTGATCGAGACGGCGCGCGGCGGGTGTCCCCAGGCCATGCGGCAATAAGAGGCGTCAGGGGCGTGCGGCCCCACTTTCGTCACCACGTTATAGATGGTCTCGCCGTCCGCGAATTGGGCCCCATTGACCTCAAAGTGCTGATGCCAGGAGCCGAATCGCAGGGCAAAGGGCGTGGGCTGGTGGAACGCCCGGGCCAGGAAGAAAACACCGTTCCAGGCTTCGGGGTCCAGCGCGTCGATCACCACGCTGTCAAACTTGGGATTTGTTTGTGCAAAGGAAAGCCCGGGCAGAAACCAGGCAAGTAAAGCCACAACAAGCAAAAGAAGTTTCCGGTCAACTTGTCTCTTCTTTAAAAAGCCGGCCATCTGACCCTCCCCATCCGGAGCTGCTCCCACGGCAGGTCACCGCCCGGCGCAGAAAGCATCCGAAGCGAGCGCAGGTAGCACTCTTGCGGCGCATTATGTCACGTCTGCGAGTGATTAGGTAGTGCGCCTTAGCGCACTCGGCCCGACCCAGCGGGATTCTCAAAACATGAGCTTGACGGCGAACTGAACGATCCGGGGATCTCCGACGGTCTGCGTGATGCTGCCGAAATTTCCGGACGCCATGTCGCCGTTGGGGTTGGCAAAGTGGGGGGTGTTCGTCAGGTTGAAAAATTCAAATCTCAGCTGCAGAGAAAATCTTTCGTTGATGCGCAAGTGCTTGAGCATGGAGAAATCGAAATTCGCAAGGCCCGGCCCCCGCACCAGATTGCGGCCGGCGCTGCCCAGATCGTGGGCATTCGGCCCCGTGAACGGCAACGCGTCAAAAGCGCTCGTATCGAAATACTTGGTCAAAGTGCGTTGGGAATCCGGCAGGTTGGGATCACGCAGCAGGTTGGGGCGGAGCCCTTGAAAGGACGCTGCTTGCCCGTTGCGGACGACATTGACCGGCAACCCAGAGCGTGCGGTAAAGATGCCATTCATCTGCCAGCCGCCGCACAGCACCTGCGACCACCCTTTCAAATTGGGCAGGAAGCGCTGACCTTTTCCCAGAGGCAGCTCGTAAATGTAGCTCGCCACCAAGTTGTGCCTGACGTCGTTGTCCGCAACCGCGCGCTCCAAGGAGAGGTTCAACGGGTCCTGGGGCTGGTTTTCAGAATTCAAGTTGTGGCCAAGATCGAACGGCGCCGGACCGTTGTCCATGTTCTTGGCGAACGTGTACGAAACCAAGAAAGTCAGGCGGTGGGAGAAACGCTTGGTCGCCTTGACCTGCAGGGAATTGAAGCTCGCCATTCCTTCCGAGAAGAGCGCCTGCACCTGGCCAAGTTGAGCGCTGATCTGATTGGATGCGTTCAAGTTTCCGACGGCAAAGGAGAGCTTGCGGCTGACCGAGCCGACATAGCCCGCCTGAACGCTCAGGGTCGGAGTGATTTCGTTCTGGAGAGTGAAATTGTAGAGCTGCGAATAGCCCGTGCGAAAATTCGGGTCCACCGCGAAAACATTTTGCGCGGTCCCCATCACGGACATAATCTCCGCGGGAGTAATGCTGGAAGCGTTTGCGGCGAGCGGGACGGAGGTGATTCGCGGCACGCCGGTATCCAGCGAATAGGAGAAAGGCAGGCCGCCGTAAATATTGTTGTAAATGTTCTGCTCGACGGCGTAGGGATAATTCTTGGTCAGCACGTCGCTGCGCGCGTCGTTCTCCGGCGAATAGTAGACGCCGTACCCCCCGCGGAGCACCGTACGGGGAGTGAGTTTAAACGCGAATCCGAACCGCGGCGAGAAGTTGTTGCGGTCCGGATTGACCAGCGAATTCGAGTTGCCCCCACGGCCCGCCAGCAAGATCTGTTTTGTGGCCAGATCAAAATTGGAGGCTTGGTTTCCGGCTTCCGTGTACGGACTCTGGTAGGCATACCGCAATCCATAGACGAGAACCAGGCGGCTCGAGACCTGCCAGGAATCCTGCACGTAGAAATCCGTCTCATGGCTTGCGGTCGCGGCATTGGTGAACTGGAGGCCTTCGGTCACCGTGAGCGGCAGGCCCAGAAGCAAATCCGCAATATCGCTCCCTCCGTTTGCATAAAAGGCGCTGGGATCATAGAAAGAATAGTTCGGATCGCCGGTAAGGCTCGAATACGGGCCTCCGTAGTACTGGAATCCCGTGGGAAAGAACGAAAAGTCAGGGTGGGAGTGCAGAAGGCGCAGATCGACGCCGGCCTTAAAGCCGTGGCGCCCCAGGCGCGCGCTGACGCTGTCCGTGAACTGGTAATCGTTATCCTGAAAGTACAGCGGCTTGTAAGTCGAGCCTCCCGCTTCATAGCCGGCTCCCAGGTAAATGTAAGGGAAACCCGAGGTCTGAGGAAAACCTGCAAGGTTCACATTGCCAACCCCGAACTGGTCGGCAAGGTTTTTACCGTTCAGGAGGCTTAGATCGGCGAGGCTGAAGCGGGTGTACCCAAACCGGAACTCGTTGACCCAGCGGCTGGAAAGCAGATGAGTTTCGGAAATCGAGACGGATTGGCTGCGAGAATTTTCATTGTCGGCAATGTCAGCGTCACCGCCACCCGCGACGGGGATGTGGCCGGCAAACCTGTCACCCAGCAGCAAATTGAAGCCAACGTTGTGGTAAACAGCGGAGAGCCGGTCCTTTTCAGAAAAGGAATGATCAAGGCGGACGTCAAAGGTATTGCTGTTGTAACGGTACGCCTGCCGTGAGGTGAAATTATTGAACCAGCCGTTATCGATTCCCGGCAGCGTGGGCGCTGGAAAGAAATTCTGCAAGATCGCCTTGCCGGCCGGACTCACGCGGTTGGCCGGAATGATGTTGCCTGGAAATTGTTGGGCATAATAATTGGTCGCGTAGAAATTTGGATCGAAGATGGGAACCTCCTGGCCGGTAAAAGGGTCTTTCAGGCCGGAGAGATCGACGTTGCCGTTCGGAAGGAAGTGGATCTGCCCGACCGGCGGCACGGAGTCCAGGTAAGAGTAAACGTCCCTCAACCGTTCCCCTTCATAGGAGCCAAAGAAGAACGTCTTGTCTCTTTTGATGGGGCCGCCCAGGGTTGCGCCGAAGTTGTGCTGCTTGAGCGAGGAGGGGTCGGGTGAAAAAAAGCTCCGCGCGGCGGTGTTGTTGGGGCGGAAGAATTCGTAAAGATCGCCGTGCAGGTAGTTGGTTCCAGACTTGGTTTGAATAGCAATGACCGCCCCGGACGACCGCCCAAACTCCGGCGCGTAGGCCGAGGTCAGCACCTTGAACTCCTGGACGGACTCCAGGCTGGGCCGAACCCCCGTGTCATTGTTCCGATTGGTCGTGACCTCCACGCCGTCCACCATAATGGAGTTAGCAAACTCCCTCTGCCCGTTCACGGAGAGGTTCACGTTGTTTCCGCCCGGCCCGTCGGTAACGCCCGGGGCCAATTTGGCGAGTTCCAAAAAATCTCTTCCCAGCAGCGGCAGGTCGAGAATCTGGCGAGACTCGATCGTCTGTCCCGTGCTTCCGGATTGGCTCTGGAGGAGCGATGGAACTCCGGCCACGGTTACGGATTCCGCATGCGTTCCCAGGGCCAGACGGAAATTGATTTGCATCTTGTCATCCACGCCCAACTCGACGCCGCTGCGAAGGGCTGTCTTAAAACCCTTCTTGCCGGCGAAGAGCGCGTAAGTTCCCGGCGGGAGGTGGGAAATCGAGTAAATTCCAAACCGGTTCGTGCGCGTTCGCCAAACCAGGCCGGTGGCCGCATTCGTCGCCTTGACGGAGGCCTGCGGGACTACGGCCCCGCTCGGGTCCGTCACCACCCCCAACACGGAGCCAGAAGTAGCCTGCGCCCAAAGGGAGCGGCTGCCAACCATCAGCAAAACAATGCTGAAGAAAAGTGCCATGCGCTTCGAGCGCGATGCCGCAATTAAGCTATCTAGAAATTGAGATTGCACGAATGAATAGTCCCAAGTGTGGATTGAGGATATCCCGGAGGCACAGCGTGATTTACCGGGGCCTTGAACTGCCAGGACCTTCTAGGCTACCCATTGTCCTGCAGCCCACAGTCAAAAGTCAATGTGCGGCTCGACCCAGCCGCACTCCAAGAAGCAGCATTCTAGGGTAAAAAAAACTTCAAAGGAATAGCATCGCGAGCAATGGTCCTGTGGTACACGGCCATTGACGCCGCGGCCCGGGTCAGCGTGCCTGGCACAGGAGGACAGGCAGGCAAGATTCCACGCCGCTGGCAACCGGAAATCAAAGCCGAGCGCAGACTGCTGGAAGTGCCCCGTCTCACATCACCGATCGTATGCGCTACGGGCCGGGCACCGCATGAATCATGTGGTTGTTGTAAGGAGGATCGGACGCTTTTTCAAGGCGAGATTCGGCAATCCGGATGGCATCCACCTGGTATGCGGGACCCAGCGCGAAGGCCGCCGCCCAGATGAACCAGACGTACCAGAGCACGGAATTTTCCGGGTAGGGGAAATGTCCATACGCCACCATCCACTGGCCAAAGCTTTCCACGGAGGTCAGGAAAATGGCCGCTGCGAAGGCGCCCCAGGCCCGCACAATATAGCCGGGCCCCATCTCGAAGGCGGTTCGCATGAGCAGGATCGCTTCCAAAAGCAGAAGGGCGAGGAGCAGATCGTTGGGCCAGGTCAAAACCCAACCGATTCGAATATCGGAAGGATGTCTGACGGAAACCTCAACGACGGTGGCAATCACGTACAAGCCATAGATCCCGACACATCCTACTAAGAAAAAATCGAGCGGTTTCAATTTCCCCAGCATGCCAATCTTCTTGTAGTATCGAAGCCCCCTCAACAACCCGAGCGCCAAGGCTACCATGAAGACCGGCCCGGCAATCGCGCTTCCGATCACCTGCATGATGTTCACTGCGGAGGTATTCCAGGCGCCCCACAGATAGTGAAGAGGATTGATGTAGGTGTCTACGCAAAGCCAGTGTTTGAGGAGATTTCCGGCCAATTCAAAGCCCATCGCCAAGGCGATAGCAAACCACGCAGAGCGCAGCGAATCCTTTTGCCGGAACTGCTTCCACGCCACCAGGCACAGCCAGAACTGGAAGACATCAAGAGCAATAAAGTAAATGTTCCCCTGGTAGTCAAAGTAATACCGCAGCCAAGCCCAATTCCCCGTTGATACCCACATAACGTGAAGGACAACGCCGCAAGCGATCTGCAGCGTCCCCACCGCCAAGATGAGGCGGGAGTAAGGAAGCCGCGAGAAGTATTGCCAAGGCGCCTTCAAAGAGGATGACTTCATTGGGACACCAAAGGACCTCCCGGTGTGCCGGGCAATCCACAGAGCGCACCCACCCTTCCGACGACAGCCGCTCCGCCCCGATTGCCGAGAAGGCCCACCATAAGAGGCTCAATTATTCCGACCAAATCTGCCGGGATGGACACCGAAGTTGCTGATCGAGGGCCACCCAGAATTCGCTCCGTGGCCTGCGCTCCCAGGTAAATGGTCAACTCTTCCCGGATCGAGGCCAACGCTGAGGGTGAGAGCTGGCCCTCAGCCTGGGACTGCGGATTCTGGGGAAATTCAGCGCCCGGAGTTTCCATTGCCTTTTGGATTCCGTGCCAAGTCGCTTCGAGCAACGGCTCCAAATCACCCATCCGCGTCCAATTGCCAAATAGCGAAAGATCTTCTTCTAACGAGCGGACGGCGTCCTGGCAGCGCCGGCAATTTTGAAGATGGCCGCTGACCAGGGCATGACGGTCTCGAGACAGCTCCCCGTCCTTGAACGCAATCATATCCGCGTTCGTAGGGTGCAGCCGGCATCGCTCCAGCAACCGCCCCTTAACCCTGTTCAATGGGTTTTGCACCAGATACCTCTTCCTCACTGTTATTCACGTAGAAAGCCCGTATTTTCTTTAGTCCGTGGGCCAGCGTGGCGCCTACTGTTCCGCCCTCAATTCCTAGAATCTCGGCGATTTCTTTGTACTTGAAACCCTCCGCTCTCAGGCGCAGGCATTCAAGTTCACGCGCCGTGAGCAGCGCCGACAACTGCTTCAGGAACTCCAGACGCAGGAAGGTTTCATGAGGGCAATAGCGGTAATCGGGGCTCGACAACGCCTCTTCGATACCTTCGCGCTTCTCGGGTTTCTCAGCCCTGATCTGGTCAATGACGTAATTGCGGGCAACTTTAAAGAACCATCCGCGGCCCTCGGGCACTGCCCCGCCCCTTAGCCTATATTCATAATAACGCAGAAAAGTTTCCTGCACCGCTTCCTGGGCAAGATCAAAATCCCTAGTCAGGCAAAGGAGATAGCGGAATAAGCCCTTGCCAAAGGATTGGTATGACCCGGCAACCTCAGACTGAGCACTGGCTCGCACAGAGGACTGTCCATCAGATTCATCCTCCCTGTCATTTTCCCTGAAGGGCGTCTTCCGCAAGCAAGGAACTCCCCATTGGAATCGCAAGGTCGCTCCCCAGATTGTATCTGTTTGCTGCACTCATTTCCAGCAATTGGAAGGTCTTCAGGGGAAAACTGGTCGCCATAGGCAGTCTAGCGGCACTGTGTAAATAAACGCAGGGGTTGAAACGTTAAAAGAGCAGGATTTGCAGAATCAAGCTCGGGGCCGGAGCATATACCGCCTGATGACCATTCCTGCTTCTTGTGCATGGAGCAGCCGTTTGGC
>JBJKQF010000003.1:0-18827 GCA_046705545.1 Terriglobia bacterium | reverse complement strand
TCGCCCGCCGGGCAGAAAATGAGTTCGTCAAGGTTCCCTGCGGCATCATGGATCAGTTTGTCTGCGCGCTCGGCAAGCAGCATCATGCCCTGTTTCTCGATTGCCGCGATCTCTCCTATCGGCACGTTCCTCTCCACGGGAACGTCAAGATCGTGGTCTGCAATTCGGGCGTCCGGCGGGCGCTGGCCTCATCCGAATATGAAATTCGCCTCAAGCAGTGCCGCGAGGCGGTGGCGCAACTGAGAGCCGCCGGCTTGGCGGTAAACTCGCTTCGGGATGTTGACCTGACAGGATTGGAAAGGGCCGGCCACATTTTGGCAGGAGCGCTCCTAAAGCGCGCCCGGCATGTCATCACCGAAAACTACCGCGTTCTGGAAGCCGTCGATGTTTTGGAAAAAGGGGCCTTGGGAAAGTTCGGCGAGCTGATGAACGCCTCCCACGAGAGCTTGCGGGACGATTATGAAGTGAGCTGCCGGGAACTCGACGTCCTGGTAGAGCTGGCCCGCCAGCAGACCGAGGTTCTGGGAGCGCGGATGACGGGGGCGGGTTTCGGCGGATGCACGGTCAATCTGGTCCTTGCCTCCGCCGCGCAATCCGTTTCGGACACTTTGAAGACAGGCTACCGCAAAGCAATGGGCCGGGACGCCGAAGTTTACGTCTGTGGGGCTTCGGACGGCGCCTTGACGCTAACCAGCCATGAAACAGTTTGAGATTTTCGCTGGCAACAGAAGAAAGTGCTAATGGTGCGCAGGACCTTTCATCACCATCATCAACGCACTTAGAAGGAGCACAACGAGAAGGACGAATATCAAGGTCCGGGCGAATCGGCTCGGCTCTCCTTCCATAAGTGGGCAAGGAGCTTTGGGAGTCTTCCGGCGGGATAGGTACCAGGGAAAGACAAGAATCCAAAGGAGCAGCGAACCCAAGCTCCAGCGGGTACCTTTGGGAACGCCGCGTGTTCGGGCATCGTAAAGGACCCACAGCGAAGAGCCAACCACCACGCCGCCCAACACAAACTGGCTCCTCTGATATCCCAAAAGGCTCTCAAAGACTACGGCCAGCAGAAACCAGCCTACTAATACCGCGAAAAAAATCCTCCACGAAAACCGCGCTTGCACTTTCGGCGGCAGAGGAATGATCTGCTCGGCAATGATCATTGAAACGGGCGGCCGCTGGATTTCGCTAGGATCAATCGGTTGCTTGCAGGAAGCGCAAACCCGGACGGAGGGCGCCAGCATCTGACCGCAATGCGGACAGGCGAAGGGCTCTTCCGGGAAACCCGTCGCCAGCGGTGTTTCCCCCGGGCTGGTTGATTCAGCCATGAATGATTCTTTCCCCCTTGGAATTCTCCGAACTCAAGCTTAAGGCTTTTCGTTCCATCCTTGGTGTTTATTCCAGTCTAACACCTGACGGTAATCTAGTGTGTGGGGAAGCCGGTCAAAATCCCGAATATTTCCCTCCATACGATTGCCGCCTTGAGACTGATAGAACCATCCGGCCTCCTGTCCCAGCGCCATGACTTCTCCCGAAACACACAAAACCCGCTTGGAGTAGTGGTAAGGCGTGGGAGGCAAGGTCTTGGGATTGTATACCTTATCGACATAGACCTTAACGCTCAACGGACGGAGAGCGCGCTCCTTCACAAGCTGCTGGAGCGCCTGGACCACGAAATAGCCGTTCACGATATGATCGATGTGTCCTTCAGAAGGCGGGTGCGCGGTTACGATGACTTGAGGATGGAATTTCATCACCAGAGCTTTGACGGCAGCCACCACGGAATCACGCGCGTACGGCAGATTGTGCCGAAAGGCATCTTGATAGGGAGCGTGGTCACAGGCCAGAAGCACGGCGAGATAAGGGTTCGCGGGGCTCAAGTGATGGTACCAGATCTCTCCCGAGCCACCGTCCGGTAATCCCAGAAAATAGATATCCTGCCAGTTCACGCCCAGGTGGCCGAGCGCCGCCCGCGTCTCCGCCATCCTAATCGCGCCAAAGTTCAAGGCCTCGGAAGGGCTGCACGAGTGCTCATAATATAAATCGCACGAACCGGCGTCGCCGCTGGTAAAGTAGACAAAGTGGATGGGAATGTGATTCTCCACCGCCGCGCGGATCAAACCTGCCCAGCCTCCCTCGTCATCTTCGTGCGCGCAGAAAATCATGATGGATTTGGGCAGCGTGTTGATTCCCAAGCCGAGACTGCCTTGCGCCACGGTGTTGCCGGAAGGATCGCGGAGAGAGACTTCAGCATGGTCAAGCCCGGCCCGGCCGCGAGGCAAAGTAAAGGTTACGCTTTCGCGGAGCGGTGCAGCGCTGGGCGCCAAGTCGAGGCTCTGAGCGAGGATTTTCTTCTCAACTTCCTTGCCACCGGGACCCAGCAATCTCGCCTCCATAGCAATCCGCTTCCAAGGAGCCGTTCCGGGATTCCGAACAGAAAATTTGATCGTTGCATCGCTTCCGGGCGTAAACATCGTATGGGCCCGATCGAACCGGATGGCTCCTGAGTCGAGCCCGGGAGGATAGAAACGGCGGTAGCTCTTGGCGTTCACGTCGCTGAGCGTCGGATAGGTGTATTGGTGAGGATAAGGCTGGGGCGAATCGATGCCCGGCGGGCGGATCAAAACAAGCTGGCTGAAGGCGATTGCCAGGACGTTCTTACGGTCGTGGTCCCAAACCACCACGCCGTATTGGTACATCGCAGGCTTGGTGACCGGCGGCGCGACGGCAGCCCTGCTGGAGCGGACCACCTGCTCTGCGCCCGCGGCCAGCGACAGATTGTCCGTCAGGGTCACGATGCTGGCGGCAGCCTGCTGCGCGGGTCCGGCAATCCACGGCCAATAGCGATTGGAAAACTCAACCCGCAATCCGCGAAGAGGATGGCGAGTCAGGTTCTTCAAAGTCACTTTGCAAGCGACCTGATCGCCCGTGACATAAAAGGTCTTGCCCAGCTTGATGCGCTCCACCTGAACCCGCTGGCGATGAACGACAAAAGAGCCGGCCCCGCTGATTTCGGCAACCCTCCGTCCTGAAATCTTGTCGTAACCCAGCAGATCAATCTCGTAGCGGCCGGTCTTGGACTCCCGCGGGATTTTCCATAAAGGAGCGTACGAGATCCCGGCGGCTCCGCTCGGAACGCTCCACATTTGGGAGGCTGGGGTGGTATAGACCGCCTGCGGTTCTCCCGCGTATCGGACGGCCGCTGAAAAGACGGTAATCACGCGCGTCGCGGTCACGGACTCGGGGACGAGCCGCATCAAAACTTCTGACCCCACGTTATAACTGGTTCTGTCGGTGACCGCCCGGACGGAGGGCTGCGCCTGCGCGAGTCCGGGAAGTAGCAAGACCCATGCCGCAAGCGCAAGTTTTCTGGGAATAATTTGCCGCATCCGCCCTCACCGGATCTTGTTGGAGAACTTCCAATGTATCACGAACGGCTGATGCGGAGCATGGGAGAGCCCATTCCCTGCTCATGGCCGGCTGCGAGGTTCGCGATTTTGATGAGCCCCGTCCTACGCTTCAGGCGCAGACTGCAATTCGCTCTGAGGGACCAATTCCGGCAGCAAACCGCCTTTGGCAAGAACAAGGTAAGCAATGAAGCCTACAATAAAAGAGAACAGCACGGCCGGATTGTCCGCCTTCACCCAACTCGCAGGGACCCCGGGAATCTTGTCGAGAATACCGACCACAAATCCCAAGGCCCAGGCGACATATCCCGCCCAGTTGATTCCCCGGCGCGGCCCGGACCATTTCCTCCCGGCCAGAAGATAATCGGCTGCCATCGCGCCGCAGATCGGCCCGAAGGATGCGCCCACAATCTGAAAAAATCCAATGAGGTTCTGCGCCACGCCCGTCACTGCCAAAAGCGCTCCGATCGTCACGCCCACCAGCGTGGAAGCGACGCGCGGAATTTTGGGCAGCATGGTTTCAAAGCTGTTGCCGGCAATGAAGGTGCAGAAAGTTGTGGGAACCAATGATGCAGCGGCAAAAAGGAAGAACATTACCGGGGCCAGGCTTCCAACACTCCGAATGGTTCCGGCGTAAGTGAAATCGGACGTATTCCCAAGCGCGCTAAGATGGCCTGCCACGGATAGAATCGGCAAGCCTCCCGCCACCAAAATCGCCAAAGTAATGCCGGTCAAGCCTCCCCACACGATGTCCCGGCGGTCCCGATTGTTAAGGCCAAAGTCCGCCCCGGCAGCCCCCCCAGTGGCAAAGAAGCCGATCACGATAGTGAGCATCGCCAAGAAACCGCCTTGGGGGTCGTGCTGCGGGGGATGATATTGAGAGATGCCGTCCTTGTTCGCCCAAAAGACGATCACGATCATAACCAGCGGCACCCAATTCAGAAACTGAGCCAAGCGTGCAACGTACGTAATCCCTTTGATCGCAACCCACGCCAGCCCATAGGCCCAAACCAGGGCAATCACGTCAAACAACAGACCTTGGGGCTGAAGATTCAGCCCTTGCATGATGTAATCGGTAGCAAAGTACGTGGCTACTGCAAACCAGCCAATCTGCAGGCAGCCCATCAGCAGGCCGGGCATCAGATATCCGCCTTGGACACCGAAGGTGGAGGTTCCAACAATATAGAGAGGCCTCCCGGTAAGCATTCCAAGCATGGCGGGCACGTAGTAATAAAGTCCAAAACAGAGGAGCCCCGCAACCAACAGCCCCAGCAGGCAGACGGCCGGGCCGGCGAACTTCAGCGTGGGTGCTGAGAGTCCCAAATAAAATCCCACCCACAAGAAGATCCCCGCATAGGCAGGTGCGGTGCTCTTGTACCAGGGAACGCGTTTGCCAACAGGGTTGGGAACCGAAGACTGAACGTACTTGGGAAGTTTCGAGGCCATGCTACCCCCTATTCGGACAGTTCTTCAGATGGGGACAAAGAATAGACGCTGCAGCAGCGTTATGCAAGTTGAAAACACGGTGAGATGGCAGGGAGCGCCGCAAGGCGAAAAAGTCTTGGAACATCATGGGGGTTGCCTCATTGGCGATGGGGACGAGAAGCTGCACTTCCCTTTCTGAACGATTCCTCGCCAGGTTCCACTCGGCGGATTTTTCTGTTGACTGGCTAGCGCGTGGTGGATAGATTTAGGGGTCGTCTACGGGCAGCTTATCGCGATTTGGGGCACGGCGCGGCCTTAAACTTTTCCTTTCGGACGCTGGCTGGGCGTCCATGCCCCTATCTGGAGGACACCTATGAAGCTGGGATTGCTCACCGTTTTATTTTCAAACCTGAGCCTGGACGAAGTCATCAAGAAGATCAAGCCCTTGGGGATTCGCGCCATCGAATTGGGAACCGGCAATTATCCCGGCGACGCCCACTTGAAGCTGGATTTGTTGAACTCGGCCTCCAAGCTGAAGGAATTCAAACAGAAGCTCGACGACCAGGGCCTCACCATCAGCGCTCTCAGCTGCCACGGCAATCCACTCCACCCGAACAAGAAAATCGCGGATCAACACGCGGAGGTCAACCGGAAAACCATCCTGCTGGCTGAAAAGCTGGGGGTACCGACGGTGATCGACTTTTCAGGTTGCCCCGGAGATTCCGACAACGCGAAGTATCCCAATTGGGTAACCTGCTGCTGGCCCCCGGACTATCCCGACATCCTCAAGTGGCAGTGGGAAAAGAAGGTGATCCCTTATTGGAAGAAGCGCGCCAAGTTCGCCGAGGACCACGGGGTTCGGATCGGAATCGAAATGCACCCGGGATTCGTCGCCTATTCGCCGGAATCCATGCTTCGGCTGCGCGCCGAGGCCGGGCCGGCGGTCGGCTGCAACTTCGATCCCAGCCATATGTTCTGGCAAGGCATCGACCCGTGCGCTGCCATTCGCGCGCTGGGCGAAGCGGTGTTCCACGTCCATGCCAAAGACGCCCGGCTATACGATGCCAACTATAAAGTGAATGGGGTTCTGGACACCAAGCCTTACAGCGATGAGAAGAATCGCTCCTGGCTCTTCCGCACCGTGGGCTTCGGGCACGGCCAGGAATTCTGGACCGACATGATTTCAACCCTTCAGATGGTTGGTTACAACGGGGTGCTCTCCATTGAGCACGAGGACAGCCTGATGTCCGTTGAAGAAGGCTTAACCAAGGCGGCAAACTTCCTGAACCAGGTCATGATCAAGGAAAAGCTCACAGAGATGTGGTGGGCTTAAGCGGCGGGGCGGGGCGCTCATTACTGGTCACTTTTTACTCATCACTCGGTTTTCGCTAGTTGAAGGAGATTTGATGCCTGACATCAATGTTGCGCTGATCGGATACAAATTCATGGGCAAGGCCCACTCGAACGCCTACCGCCAGGTGCGCCGGTTCTTCCCGGGCAAGCTGGAGCCCCGCCTGAAGGTGATCTGCGGCCGAGACCCCAAGGGCCTGAAAGCCGCCGCCCGGCAATTCGGTTGGGAGGAAGTTGAAACGGACTGGCGCCGGGTGGTGACGCGCAAGGATATCGACATCGTCGACGTCTCCAGTCCCGGACACCTCCATTGTGAGATGGCGGTGGCGGCGGCGCGCGCCGGCAAGCACATCGTCTGCGAAAAGCCCCTGGCTAACAACCTGCGCGACGCTCAGAAGATGCTCGAGGCTGTGGAACGCACCGGCGTCAAGCACATGATCATGCACAATTACCGCAAGATCCCCGCCGTCGTGCTCTGCAAAGAGCTCATCAAGGAGGGCCGCCTGGGCGACATTTATCATTACCACGGAGCCTATCTCCAGGATTGGATCATCGACCCGAAGTTCCCACTGGTGTGGCGGCTCGAGAAAAAATACGCCGGCAGCGGCGCTTTAGGTGATATCGGCTCGCATGCCATCGACCTGGCGCGCTTCCTCAACAGCGAGTTCGCCGGCGTGACGGGCCAGATGACAACCTTTATTAAGGAGCGCCCGGTCCCCGGCGACGCCGCAGGAAGCTGGGGGGCCAAGGGCGGCAAGCGAAAAGGCAAAGTCACGGTGGATGACGACACCAATTTCCTGGCGCGTTTCCGGAATCACAGCGTCGGCGTCTTTGAATCGTCGCGCTTCTGCGCGGGCCGGAGAAATTACAACACTTTTCAAATTTACGGCAGCAAGGGAAGCTTGGCGTTCAACCTGGAGCGCATGAACGAACTTGAATTTTACGACCGCACGGATGAGCCGGGAAACCAGGGTTTCAAGACAATCAGCGTGACCGAAGCCCTCCATCCATTCACTGGGGCCTGGTGGCCGCCCGGACACATCATCGGCTACGAGCATACTTTTGTTCACGCGATCCACGAGTTCCTGACCTGCATCGAAAAAGACCGGATGCCCAGCCCCAACTTTGAGGACGGCGTCAAGAATCAGATGGTGTGTGACGCAATTGAGGCATCAGCCAAGTCAGGGAAATGGGAGAAGATTGCACCTTAGCAGCGAGAGACCAACCTCCGGCTAAGCGCATCTTCGGAAGCAATTTTGTTTACGGACTTCTGATTCCAGCTTCTAATTTCAGACTTCTGACATCGGGATACTTATGTCTTACATGATGGGAATTGACGTTGGCACGACGGGCACCCGCGTGGTGATTGTGCGCCCGGACGGCCATGTAGTTGGCGCGGCCACGGGAGATCATCAGCCGATACGGATGGAGCGGCCCCGGTGGGCGGAGCAAGATCCCGAGGACTGGTGGCAAGCCACCACTATCGCCGTCCAGGGAGCCCTAAGGGAGGCAAACCTGAAAGGCTCGGATATCGTCGCCGCGGGCCTTTCGGGGCAGATGCACGGGGTGGTCTTGCTGGACCGCACGAACGCCGTGCTGCGGCCGTCGCTCATCTGGTGTGACCAGCGTAGCCAGGCGCAATGCGACTGGATTACCGCCCAGGTCGGTTCCGAGCGGCTCATCCAGTTGGTCTCGAATCCAGCGCTGACGGGTTTTTCCGCCCCCAAGCTGCTCTGGGTCCGCGATCATGAGCCTGCCATCTTCGAGCGTGCGGCCCACTTTCTGCTGCCCAAGGATTTTGTCCGGTACCGTCTAACGGGAGAGTTTGCAACAGACGTCTCCGACGCATCGGGAACGTTGCTCTTTGACGTGACCAACCGTCGCTGGTCGCAGGAGATGCTTTCGGCTCTGGGCATCGATTCCGGGCTTTTGCCGCAGGCCTACGAGTCCCCCAAAATCACCGGTCACCTAACGAGGCAGGCAGCTTTGTTGACGGGCCTAGTGGCCGGAATGCCCGTGGTGGGAGGAGCCGGCGACCAGGCTGCGAGCGCGGTCGGCAACGGCATTGTGCTCCCCGGAATCACTTCCGGAACGCTGGGAAGCTCGGGCGTGGTGTTTGCCTACACGGCAGCGCCGAAACTCGACCCACAGGGCCGCATCCACACCTTCTGCCACGCGGTTCCCGGCAAATGGCACGTGATGGGAGTCACCCAGGGAGCCGGACTTTCCCTGCGCTGGTTCCGCGACCAATTCGGCAGAGCCGAAGACTGGTACGCGAACTTAACGGATGTGGATGTCTATGATCTGCTGATCAATGAAGCCGCCCAGACTCCTCCGGGAAGTAACGGCTTGCTGTTTCTTCCTTATCTGATGGGTGAGCGAACGCCCCACCTTGATCCCGAAGCCCGAGGCACGTGGTTTGGACTGACTGCAGCCCATACGCGGGGACATCTGATTCGCGCAATTCTGGAAGGCGTCGCCTTCAGCCTGCGCGATTCGTTGGAAATTTTCAAAGAGCTTGAAATTCCCGTGGAGCAGATCCGGGCCTCAGGCGGGGGATCCCGAAGCTTCACCTGGCGCCAAATCCAGGCGGATATCTACGGCAAGGAAGTGGTCACCCTCAAGACCTCGGAAGGTTCGGCGTTTGGAGCAGCTCTGCTGGCCGGTGTGGGGGCAAGAGTTTTTTCGTCTGTCCAGGAATCCGCCCGGGAAGCCATCCAGATCCGCGAATGCCTGTATCCGAGCAAGGCAAACGCTGCAACGTACGATCGCCTTTACCAAATCTACCGCGACCTCTACCCGGTGGTCCGCGAAACGGCCCACCGTCTTTCGGCTCTGGCTGCTGAGGAGTCTTCCAGGCATCCATCGGCGTAACATGGCTGCTCGTTGTTCTATCGATTAAGCATTCAGCAAGTGCCTCGAAGTCATCTCAGAAGGGGAAACTAGATGAAGCTCAACTGGCGCGTCTTGATTTCTGCCGCGGTTTTTCTTTTTTTCCTCCCGGCATTCCTCCCGGCTGGAATCTATTCGGTCAAAAAAAAGGTGGTCGACGGGTACGTCGCCTATCAATTGGTGGACTCGGGCCGGAAGATGGACGTTGGTATCGCGCCCGGGCTCGGCAACCTCGTTTACCAATTCAAGGACCATGGCAAGGACGTTCTGGTTCCCACCGGACCGCTCAACACCTATTTTGAGCGCCACAAAGTCTGCTGCGGAATTCCTTTCCTCGCTCCCTGGGCGAACCGCATTGATCATGAGTATTACTATTTCCAGAACAAGAAATACCTGCTCAACTCCACGCTTGGATTCATCCTGCACGTTCCACCGGACAATCTTCCCATCCACGGCACGCTGCTCTTCAATCCTCACTGGAAAGTAATCCGTTCAGGAGCCTCGGACTCCACGGGCGCATTCATCACTTCCCGCCTGGATTATTACAAATATCCTGCATTGATGGCCCAGTTTCCCTTTGCGCAGGCTTACGAAGTTACGTACCGGCTGAAAGACGGCAAGTTGCAAAACACCACCGAGGTCTTCAACTTGAGTGCCAGCAGGATGCCGGTCTTCTTTGGATATCATCCCTTTTTCCGGCCGGACGGCCCACGGGAAGATTGGACGGTCTCCATCCAGGCTCGCAAACATTGGAAGGTCGATAACCACCAACGGCTGATCCCGACCGGTGAGACGGAGCCGGCAGACCGCTTCCTTCCCCATGCCGGATCTTTCACCTTGGGCAAGACGTTTCTGGACGATGCCTTCTCGGATCTTGATCGGAACTCGAATGGCCTGGGACATTACTGGGTAAAAGGCAAAACCGAGAAGGTGGAATTGGTCTTTGGCAAAGGTCTGAACTTCGGCCACGTATACGCGCCTCTGGACAAAAGCATCATCTGCATGGAGCCGGAAACGGCAGTTACCAACGCTTTCAATCTGAATCACCAAGGAAAGTTCCCGGATTTGATCGTGCTCGCACCCGGGAAAACCTTTAAGGCAAGCTTTTGGATCGTTCCCAGCGGGTACTGAATCCGCAGCTCTCAACCCGAGGTCATGCCATGACAAGATTAACCTGTGTTTTTCGCATTCTGATTTCCCTGGTTCTACTTTCCTTTCTGGGTTCCCTCGGCAGTGTAAAAGACAACGGGAAGGCGGTCTCTCTTCCAGCTTCCCTGTCGCTCTTTTCCGCGACGCCGGTGGAGGCCGCTCCGGTACCTTCATTCGCTGCCAGGATTGAGAAGACCACCTACAACGGATGGAAGGCCTATCTCCTGACCAACGGCCTCATCAACCTTTACATCGCGCCGGAAATCGGTGGCCGCGCCATCCAGTTGGAACTCGGCGACCAGAGCTACTTTTTTGTGAACTCAGACTTAGCGGGCAAGGTTCTTCCCGCGAGCCAGAACAATCTGAAGTCCGGATGGGCCAACTACGGCGGAGACAAAGTGTGGCCCGCGCCGGAAGGCTGGCGGAACGATCATGAGTGGCCTAGCGTCCCCTACTACATCCTGGACGGCAGCCGGTTCAAGTCGGAAATCGTCAAGGAAACACCCCAGGAGGTTGCGGTCCGCGTGACCAGTCCCTCTGACCCCAGAACCGGAATTCAGTTCGAAAGCACCTTCCCTGTGTACGAGGGGACAACGCGCGTTCAGGTTGATCAGGTGTAGAGAAACACCAGCCAGCGCCAAATTCGCTGGGGAATCTGGCACCTGATTCAGAACGACGCCTCGGACGCGCATGATCATTCCAAGCCCAATCCCGATCTTTACGTGTACATTCCCATCAATCCCCACAGCATTTTCCCGGGTGGATTCACCCATCTTTACGGCGACGTTCTGAATCCCAGCTATCGCACAATTGACGGCGGACGCATGTTGCGTGCGCACTATGACTACCGCGTGGGCAAGGTGGCGACAGACTCGAACGCCGGATGGTACGCCGTTGAAAATGCGCAGAAGGATCTTTCTCTGGTTGAGACGTTCAAGTATTTTCCCAGCAAACCGTATCCTGACGGCGCTTCCGTGGAATCATGGAACAACGGTCCCGGCACCATCTCCAGGGGTCCTTTCTTCCAGACGTACGCCGCCAACCCCAAAGAAACTCCTTACATCATGGAAACCGAAGTCATCAGCCCGTACGCAACCCTCGACCCCGGCCAGCAATACGAATTCACCGTCCACTGGGCGCCGGCGCGTGCGCCCAATCCCATTCAGAATGCGGTTTGGGCCGGCGTCATCAGCCAGCCGTTTTCCGCAAAAATTTCCGGGAACCAGGTCAACTTGACTGGAGTGGTCGGGGTTTTCGTTCCGGGAACCATCGAGGCGGTCTTCTACACCTCCATGGGAAAAAAACTTGCGCACACCACGCTTGAGACGGTGGACCCCCGCCGGGTGGTTCGCCTGGCCAAGTCTGTGCCGCTGCCGTCGGATGCTTACCGGGTCAGCCTGCGCGTGGTCGATACCAAAGGTGAGAACCGGGGCTTTCTGGGGAACGCGATCCTTCAGCCGGCCGAGTAATCAGCAAGAAGCTCTAGAGCGGCCCTAGACCCGGCTTGAGCCCGCTTGCCCGGAAAGTGCCTCGACTTCCTCGCGCGTTGGGAGAGAGGGGATGGCTCCGCGTTTCGTAACGGCTAGGGCGCCGGCAGCGTTCGCATAGCGAATGGCATCCTCGATGGGCGTTCCCGCGGCAAGCTTGATCGTCAGAGCCGCGGTGAATGCGTCACCAGCGGCGGTGGGGTCAACAGGCTGGATCCTGTGGGCTGGAAAATGTCTCGAGCCCTCGGCGGTCACCAGCATTGAGCCGTCGCTGCCCATCTTCACCACCACCGTCTTGGCGCCGAGCCCCAGCAGTTTTTCTGCAGCTTTCCGCACTGCTTCCCTGCTTCCAACCGCTTCTCCAGTAAGAGCTTCGAGCTCCGTCTCGTTGGGGGAGACGATATCCGCAAGCCTTAAGACCTCCTCCGAACACTTGCGGGGCGGTCCCGCATCAAGGATGGTCAATTTGCCGGCCTTCCTCCCCGCCCGCAGAACTGCTTCCACCGTCTCGATGGGAATCTCCAGCACCGTGAGAACCGCGTCGGCCGCGCCAATCGATTCCTGAGCGGCGTCGATCTCTCCAGGCGTCAGGGTGTAATTCGCGGCAGGATCGACAACGATGGTGTTATTCCCGCTGGGATAAATCGCTATAAAAGCGCAGCCCGTGGCGCGGCCGGGGTCGCGCTTGACCCAGCGTGTGTTGATGCCGCTCTTTTCAAGATTGCCGAGCAGGAAATCTCCAATCACGTCCTGCCCGACCGCTCCAATCAGAGTGGATTGGGCTCCCAGACGGGCTACCGCCACCGCCTGGTTGGCTCCTTTGCCCCCGGGGAAAAACTTCAGGTTCGTCGCCAGCAGGTTCTCCCCTTCCCGGGGAACCCGCTCCAAGTTCACCACCATATCGAAATTATTGCTTCCCGCCACTACCACCCGAACGTCTTCCACTTGTTTCACAGTTCCCTCCTCAATTCCCATTGTGATGAGCGACTCGACGTGCGTTCAGCTTTACTCTTGGGGGCCTTTGGCGTATTCTCAGGCCATCCCAAGTTTCTCAAGAGGATGTGCGTATGGGCAAGACAAAACAAGTCTCCGTATGGGTCGAAAGCACCCCAGGACAGATCGCGCGGATTGCGGCGGCCTTGGCCAAAGCCAAGGTGAACATTGTGGCCTTCACGGCGTATGGCACGGGAGGAGAAAGCCCCGTTCGCATGCTGGTCACAAGTCCCGCCAAGGCCAAAAAGGTCCTTCGCAATCTGGATTTGCGGGTGACGGAAGAAGATGTCTTCCGGCTCACGCTTCCCGACAAGCCCGGCAAGCTTGCGGAAGTGGGCCAGCGCCTGGCGCAAGCGCACGTCAACGTTGATTACGCCTACGCTTCCGTGGCTACCGGCGCTAAAAAGGCAGACCTAGTGATGGCCGTTTCAGACCTTGCCGGGGCCGCCAAGGCGCTAAAAGGCTTCTAGCCACCATGAGGGACGGACTTCCTTGTCCGAGCCGCTAATTTAAGCAAATGGATAATGGCCGGCGGAGAGTGCGCGGCCGGCGACCCGCCTTTTAAGGCCGAACACGTCCGGAGGATTCCTCCGCAGCAGCCGGCGGAGGAAGGCAAGTTGCGTGCGAAGCGTATCGCCTTCGGCGATCCTGGCAAGCGCCCGGCGGGCTCCAACTTCCATCCGGTCGGCGGCTTCATAGGCGTAGGCGCGTGTGGCGTCAGCTTCCGCCTGGCAAGCTCCCGCGGAGGACTTGCGGATTTTCTTCCGGGCACGAAGCATAGCGCTCTCAATCGCGTACACTTCCATTACCAAGTTGCTGAGGACGCCGATAATTTCCTGTTCTTCCGCAAGAGCCTTGAGGTATTTCTGGACCGCGCTCCCCGCTACCAGCAGGACTACTTTCTTTCCGCCTTCGAGCAGCGCCGCGATATCCGCAAGCTCTTCTTCGTCTCCGGATCCCCCTTCCGAAGGCAGGCTGAGAATGTCATCGAGAAGTCTTTGCGCCGCAGGGATTAGCCCAAGTTCTCCCTTCATCGAACGCTTCAACAGCATGTCCGTAATCAGCAGCCGATTAATTTCGTTGGTCCCCTCGAAGATTCGATTCACGCGCTGGTCCCGGAAAGCCCGCTCCACCTCGGAGTCGCTCGTAAAACCGTAGCCGCCGAAAATCTGGACGGCCTCGTCGGCGATCCAATCCAGCGTCTCCGTTCCCACAACCTTCAGGATGGAACACTCTACGGCGTATTCGCGAAGCGCGGCAAGAATCTGCTGCCCCGCCGCCGCGGAGCCCAAATCCACGCCTCCCAGCATTTGGTCGATCAAACCCGCCGTCCGGTAGGAAATACTTTCCGTCGCGTAGGTTAGGGCCACCATCTCCCCGAGTTTCTCTTGTATCAGCCCGAAGTCAGCGATCTTCCGCCCGAAAGCCTCCCGCTCCTTGGCCCATTTGAGGGTCTCGGCGATCAGGTATTTAGCACCGCCCACGCAGCCCGCTCCCAACTTCAACCGGCCGACATTCAGGATGTTGAAAGCGACCAGATGGCCTTTCCCAACTTCTCCCAAAACGTTCTCCACGGGCACGACGGCGTTTTCAAAATTGAGGGGCGTAGTGGAAGAACCGCGAAGGCCCATCTTGTGTTCTTCGGCTCCCGGGAAAACGCCAGAGAACCCACGCTCTACAATGAAGGCGGTGAACTTCTCGCCATCGACCTTGGCAAAGACGATGAATACATCAGCAAAGCCGCCGTTCGTGATCCACATCTTGCTGCCATTCAAAATGTAATTCTTCCCATCGGAGCTCAGCGTGGCTTGAGTCTTGCAATTGAGTGCATCGGAGGCGGAACTCTCCTCGCTCAGTGCGTAAGCGCCCACCCACTCGGCGCTCGCCAGCTTGGAAACGTACTTGGCTTTTTGCTCGTCCGTGCCGAAATAAGCGATGGGAAGGACCGCAATGCCAGCCTGGGCGCCGATCGTGGCGGTCCAGGAACCGTTGCGGGCCATCTTTTCCGCCACGATCACGGAAGAAACCTTATCCAGTTCCAACCCTCCATACTTTTGCGGGACGTCGGTTGCGGGAAGCCCGATCTCGCCGGCCTTCCGGAGCAGTTCCCGAAGCAATGCAAAGTCCTGCGCTTCGATTTCACGGATGCGTGGAACAATTTCCTGGTTGATGAATTCCTCCGCCGTCTGCGCAATCAACCGGTGTTGGTCCGTCAAGTCCTCCGGGGTGAAAATCTCCCCGGGCCTTCTCACTTCGATCAGAAAGCTACCGCCTTTGATCTTCGATGTTCCCGGGGTTGCTGCCATGAATTCCTCTTTTCACATTCAACAAGCGCTTTCGGAAGCCGTCGAGGCTGCGGGCTTAGCGGCTGGCTCCAGCGTTTGCCGCTTTGTTATCCTCTGCGGAGTACGCCTGCGTGGGAGCCCATCCTCGCACCGCAGCAGTTCCATTGATCATCTCCGTGAATGGCGAGCGCCCAAAAAAGATGTAGGGGTGGAGGGCCTCCGGCGCGCTGGCGCGGTTGAGACGGGCGCAGAGTTCTTCCAGCAGAGCAAAATCCAGAGCGGCAAGGTTATCCTGAAGCTGCTCGGCCTTGGTTGCGCCAATAATCGTGGAAGTAACTCCGGGCTGCGCAGCCACCCAGTTGAGCGCCACCTGGGCGGGAGTGCGCCCGATTTCCTTTGCCACCTGTAATAGTACTTCCAGGATCGGCCAATTCCTTTCCGTAGCTTTGTCGAATGCCGGGTTGCCCAAATCGCGGGTCTTCTCCAGCCGACCATCACCCTGGGCTCCTTGCGGCGTGCGGCGGTACTTCCCGGTCAGGAATCCACTGGCCAGCGGGCTCCAAGGACAAATCCCCATGCCGAGTTCTTGGGCGGCAGGGATGTGCTCGCGCTCAATGTTCCTCTCAACCAGGGAATATTCAAGTTGCAGCGCAATGGGAAGTTCTTTGCCTTCCTTTTCGGCAAGCGTGGCCATGCGCGCCACGTACCACGCTGGGAAGTTCGAAAGGCCGTAATGAAGAATCTTCCCTTCCCGGACCAGATCGTTCATTGTTGCCAAAAGTTCCTCCACGGGTGTCACGGCATCCCAGGCATGCACCCAGTAGAGGTCCACGTATTCCATTTGCAACCGGCGCAGCGAGCCTTCCAGCGCACGGCGAGCGTTCTTGCGCCCATTGCCTCCCGCGTTGGAGTTTGTGCGGTCCGCGCTGAAAGTGAACTTGGTCGCAATCGCCAGGCGGTCGCGCAGCTTCCGCTCGGCCACAAACTTGCCCACCAATTCTTCGCTGTGACCGTTCGTATAGCCGTCGGCGGTATCAATAAAATTTCCTCCCGCCTCCACGTAACGGTCGAACACCGCGCGCGAGGTTTCCTCGTTCGCGCCGAATCCCCATTCCGTGCCGAAGGTCATGGTGCCCAGGCAAATCGGACTTACCCGAAGCCCCGATCTGCCCAAAGTTATGTATTCCTGCATCGTCGTCATCATTTTCCCTTTCCGCCAACCGGGCCGCCTCCAACAGGAAGGCCTATGAAACTTATTGGAGATTTTCAAAAATTCCTGCAGCGCCCATGCCCCCTCCGATGCACATGGTCGCCATGCCGTAACGGGTCTTTCTGCGTTTCATTTCTCCCAGCAGGGTGGCGGTAAGCTTGGCGCCCGTCGCACCCAGAGGATGCCCCAGGGCAACGGCGCCTCCGTTTACGTTCGTCTTCTCAAGGTCAAGCTTTGCCTCGTGGATGACCGCCAGCGCCTGCGCCGCAAAAGCCTCGTTTAGCTCGATCACGTCGATCTGAGAGAGGCAAAGCCCGGCGTGTCGCAGCGCCTTGGGAATGGCGAGAACCGGACCCATGCCCATCTCTTCTGGCAGCGTGCCCGCCGTGGCAAAACTCACGAACCGAGCCATGGGCTTTGCCCCAAGCGCCTTGGCCTTTTTTGCGGACATCACCACCGCAGCGGCAGCTCCGTCGCTCATCTGGGAAGCATTGCCCGCAGTCACCGTGCCTTGCGCGTGGAAAGCCGGTTGGAGCTGGGCCAAAGCCTCCGCGGAACTGTCGCGGCGAGGCCCTTCGTCCGTCTCAAAAAGGAACTTGCGGGTTTGCGGCTTGCCGCTTCCGTCGACGCTTATCTCGGCAACTTCAAAGGGCGTGATCTCTTCTTTGAACTTGCCTTCATCAATGGCCGCAAGGGCGCGGTGGTGGCTTCGGAGCGCGAACTCGTCCTGCTGTTCGCGCGTGATCTGGTATTTCCTAGCAAGATTTTCAGCAGTCAACCCCATGTTCAGGTAGGCATCGGGATAGTGGTCAATCAAATAGGGGTTGGGCGAGAAATGGAATCCTCCCATGGGAATCATGCTCATGCTCTCCGTGCCGCCGGCGACAATCACATCTCCAAACCCCGCCATGAACCGCTCCGCAGCCAGAGCGATCGATTGAAGGCCGGAGGAACAGAAGCGGTTGACCGTCATCGCCGAGCAGGTTACGGGAAGCCCCGCTCGTAGCGAAGCAATTCGCGCGACGTTGTTACCCTGCTGCGCCTCGGGCATCGCGCAGCCCAGGATCACGTCCTCCACCTCAGCCGGATCAAGCCCCGGAACGCGCTTGATAGCCTCTTTGATCACGGCCGCGGCCAAGTCGTCAGGCCGCGTGTTGCGCAGCGCGCCGCGCGGAGCCTTCCCCACCGCGGTGCGCGTAATGGAAACGATGACAGCTTCTTCCATAAAACCCCTGGCGGCTTGTGCGCCCTTTCTTGTTGGATGTCGGCATCAGGCCCGCCGATCCCCAAAGCCTTTCGGCGATTGCCAATAAGTCCGCTCTCCCCGGAAAACCGGGAAGCAGAAATCAATTTCTCAGCGGCTTTCCCGTTTTGAGCATGTGCTGGATCCGCTCCTGGGTTCCTCGCTGGCCCGCAAGGCTCAAAAACGCTTCCCGTTCGAGATCGAGCAGGTATCGCTCCGAAACCGCCTGGGGCGAAGTAAACTCGCCGCCGCCGGAAAGCACTTTGGCAAGCTGGGTTCCCGCCACCACGTCGTAATCGGAAATACGTTCCGCGCGGCGCATCAGGTGCAGGCCGAGCTTCATTTTGGAATAGGCTTCCTGGCCGAGCACCCGGATATCCTCGCGGGGCTCGCCGGAACGATAGCCCAACTTAGCCAGTCCGAGGGCCAGTTGCTTGGCATCGGCGATCTGCCGGTCGTGATTCATACTGATGGAATCCCGAGGGGATAGATATCCAAGCCGCCGCGCGTCTTCGCCGCTCGAAGAAACCTTAGCCATGCCGATATTGAGAAAGATTTGCTTAACATAAACCAGCGGGTCCGCTTCCTGGTCACTCGGCACGGCGTCCATGGCGCGAACCAGCATCTCCTTGGTTCCTCCGCCCGCTGGAATCAGTCCCACGCCCGCCTCCACCAGCCCCATGTAAGTCTCAGCGGCCGCATGGACTCGCGCTGAGTGTAGCGCCATCTCCACCCCGCCGCCCAGCGTCAAGCCGAAGGGAGCGGAAACCACCGGCTTGGGCGCGTATTTCAGCGCCATGTTGGCGTTCTGAAAGGCGCGAACCATCTGGTGTATCTCCTCCCATTCGCCTTCCTGGATCGCCATCAGAATCAGCATCAGGTTGGCGCCCACACAAAAATTGGCGCCCTGGTTGCCGATCACCAGCGCCTCAAAATCTTCTCGCAGAGCCTTTAGCGCCACATGAACCATCTGCACCGTATCGGGGCCGATCGTGTTCATTTTGGAATGGAATTCCAGGCACGCGACTCCCTCGCCCAGGTCCACGAGGCTCGCTCCCGAGTTCCGCTTAACTTCCTTTTTGCGTTCCTTCAGGGCGGCCAGCACCAGAACGCCGGGGCGATCTTCAACAGCCGCGTATTTTCCGCTCCCCAGGTCAAATACACGTTGCCTGCCGGCCTCGGATACGTAAAAGGTCTTTCCGTTCGCGTTCACCAGCTCCTGCACAAGCGGAGGAACCACCCGGCCTTCTCTTTTCCACTCCTGAAGGATCTTCTCGATGCCGATGGCATCCCAAAGTTCGAAAACGCCCTTTTCCCAATTGAAGCCCCACTTCATGGCGTTGTCGATGGAGGTGATGTCATCGGAAATTTCCGGAACGCGTGAAGCCGCGT
>JBJKQF010000002.1:0-3062 GCA_046705545.1 Terriglobia bacterium | reverse complement strand
ACGGGCCCGGGAGAATTTTCGCTGAACGCGCGCCTTTCAAAAACTTTCGGTTTCGGGAAAGCCACGGAAGGAGGCGGCGGGTTTGGAGGACATTACCACGGCCGCCGCGGCGGCCTGGGAGGCCAGGGTCTGAGCGGAAACAGCGGCCGCGGCTTGTGGCACATGGGCGAGTCTGTGAACAAGCGCTACCAGGTGGAGCTGGGCGTCATGGTGCACAATGTCTTTAATCGGGTGAACCTGGGCACTCCGGTGGGCAACTTGACCTCTCCCATCTTCGGCCAGTCGAATTCGCTTGCCCAAGGTTTTTTCGGCGGACAGTCCGCTAACCGCAGCATCAACTTGTTTATGAGATTCAGCTTCTGAGCAGGCGGAGAATCCTTTCCACTTACTTAGGAGGCAGATCCCTTGGCTGCCGGGCCTCAACCCGGGCGCTAATCTTCTTTCGCGATTCTCTTTTCCAGCACAATTGGCGGCAGGCCGGACTGGCGCAGGACAGAATTCAAATGCGCCAAGTCCTCCGCCTTCAGCTTGCGCCAGCCGGCGAGCGCCTGCTCGGCCAGCGGCAGATCGCGATGAAACGCCTTGAGTGCGTCCGGCGTGGGAGCGGCGGCAGCGCTTTCCACCGCGCCTTGAACCCGGGCCAGAGCGTTTTCCAAGTGGCGCAGGCTGGCGCGGTTTTTCGCCGGCCCAAACTCCCCGGAAAAATCCGGGTTGGAAGGTGGAGCGCCCCCCACCACCACCCCAATTCGCTCCTTGAGCGCTTCGATAGCGCTATGCAACTCCGGATGTTTGTCAGACTGTGGCCGGAGCGCGTGCAGACGCTTCTCGAGTGTCGCAGCTTCCTGGAGCGCCCGGATCGCCTGGCGGCGGACCCCGATGATTTGCCGGTCCACGTTGAATTGCTCTTCAAGGTCCGCCGTAGTCACGTGAACGCGCGGGTCCATCTTTAACGTTAATGGCTGCTTATAGGTCTTCCCGTTCACCACCAACTTCACGGTGTACTCTCCGGGCACCGCCCACAAACCGGAGCGTCCCCAGGCGTCGGTAAGGGGCGGCGGGGTCAGGCCGGGATAAAACAGGTCCCAGACGAAACGGTGCATTCCTGGCTGCGCGGAAGGAGGCTCGGCCACATGCACCCAGGACTCAGCCACCCGCAGCTTTTCGACGTCCACTTTCTGCGGCTTGTGGGCGCTCGAATAGCGCCGCACCAGCTTGCCGTCGTGATCATAAATCTCCAGCACCACCGGACCCTTCGGCTTCGCCTTCAGGTAGTAGTCGAGAATTGCTCCGTTCGGAGGGTTCTGTCCCGCGGGCTCGTCGTGCGGGAGCGGGGTGCCCTCGTCGCTGTTGTAGCGGATGCGATACGCCGTCTCCGGCCGGAAGAGCCAAGCGCTCGAGTCGGCCACTTTCTCATCCAACTGCCGCAGAGGCGTCAGGTCATCCAGAATCCAGATCGAGCGGCCGTGTGTGCCCGCCACCAAGTCGTCTCCGTGCACGTCCAGGTCGCGCACCGAAGCGTTGGGCAGATTCAGTTGCAGCGGCTGCCATTGGCCGCCGTCGTTGAAGGAGACATAGACGCCCATCTCCGTCCCCGCGTAGAGCAATCCTTTGCGAACCGGATCTTCCCTCACCACGCGCACGAAGGCCCCCACCGGAATTCCCTGGCTGACTTCCTGCCAAGTCTTGCCGCCGTCGTGAGTGCGGTAGATGTAGGGCCGAAAGTCATCCACGCGGTGGCGATCCACGGCGGCGTACGCGGTGCCGGTATCAAAGTGCGAAGCGTCAATGATGCTGATCTTGCTCCACGCGGCCAAGCCGGCCGGCGTCACGTTGTGCCAAGTCTTGCCGCCGTCGCGCGTCAACTGGATCAGTCCGTCATCGGTGCCCGCCCAAAGGGTCCCCCGCTCTAACGGCGAAGGAGCAATCGTATAGACCACGCCGCGCCGGTTGCCACCCGCCGTGTCATCGGCCGTGATGGGGTCAAGATTTGCCGGGATGCCGGGGTCTTTGCGCGTCAGATCGGGGCTGATGATCTGCCAGGTTCGCCCGCCGTTCTCGGTCCGGAAGATCACTTGGGTGCCAAAGTAGAGCACGCCCAGATCGAGCGGCGAATGGACAAGCGGCAGGGTCCACGTGGAGCGGTAGACGCCGGGGTGTGCAAGGGTGGGCGAGATGTCTTGGTTTTCGTTGTTTCGCAGGTTGAACTTGGAAACCCCCGTGCCGGCGCCGCCTCCGTACAGGATTCCGTTGTGGAAAGGATCGGGCGCAATATACTCGCTCTCACCGCCCACGTCGATGGGCCGCCAGGAGAAGCTGTTGATCCCCAGATACGGGCTGCGGCTGATGATAGCCAGCGATCCCGAATCCTGCTGCGCGCCGTAAATCCAATAAGGAAAACGGTTGTCGGTGATGATGTGGTAAAGCTGTGCGGTGGGCTGGTTGTACCAGGAGCTCCACGTCTTTCCGCCGTTCACCGTGATCACCACGCCTTGGTCCGTGGCCAGGATGACCCGATTGGAATCGTTGGGATCGATCCAGACGTCGTGATAGTCGTCGCCGCCGGGCGAGGCCCGCGGAACGGTAAAACTCTTGCCGCCGTCCCGAGACATGTAAAGCGCGGTGTTGGGCACGTAAACCGTGTTCTCATCTTTCGGGTCGACGGTCACGATGCCAAAGTACCAGCCGCGTCCCCAGAGGCGCGCCTGCCCGTTCACCCGCTGCCACGTCGTCCCGGCGTCGTCGGAGCGGTACAGCCCGCCTTTCTTGGCGTCGATAATCAGATAGACGCGCCGGGGGTTGCTGGGCGCCACTGCGATCCCGATGCGCCCCAGCCCTTCCGAAGGTAGGCCGTGACCGGTCAAGTGCTTCCAGGTGTTTCCACCGTCCGTGGATTTGTAGAGCCCGCTTCCAGGTCCGTTCGAGGGCGGATAGACGCTCCAGGGAGGACGGCGGGTCTGCCAGAGCGAGGCATAGACCGTTTGGGGATTCGCAGGATCGAGAGCCACGTCGATAGCGCCGGTATTCTGGTTCTTGTAGAGAACTTTCTGCCAGGTTTTGCCGCC
>JBJKQF010000001.1:0-7438 GCA_046705545.1 Terriglobia bacterium | reverse complement strand
CCGTTGGTGGGGAAATTGACCCAGCGGATGCCGTTGTTCACGTAAAACAGGTGCAGGATTTCCGGCAGGTTCCGCCGGAGCATCGGCTCTCCGCCGGAGAGCCACAAATCGGTGAAGGGGGGCATGGTGGTGGAGAGTTTTTGGATTTCTTCCCAGCTCAGGTCACCACGCTGGTTGAGCTCCTGCCAATAGAAACAAGTTCGGCACCTGGCGTTACAGACTGAGGTGACGAAGAAGATGACGAGCTTCAGGGGTTTCCTCCCCGCCAAGATTTGCCCGATTCCGGGGTTTCCGTTTTCGCGGAGAGTCGCCATCGTTAGCGTGGATTGTATCAAAAAAAGCGAACCAAACAGGGCAAAGCGACTCCGATCGGAAGGGCCGCCGCGCCGCAGGAAGCCCCCACCAAATTCATGAAACTCGGAACCGTGCACCACGTTTTAAGGAGTCTTTCTTATCCCAACTGGTATGGAGGTGCACCAACTGGTGTAGGCTCTCAGGTTTCCCCAGGAGGGCGGCTTCGACTGGGATCGCTTCCCAAGATTAAGTCAATAAGAATCAGTGTTTTAAGTTGAGCATGGAAGGGCGTGATGTTTGGCTCTTCCCGTGCTCGGATGGCGGCCAGCAAGACCTTACTTGAAGGAGAAACTTACCAACATGAAAAAGCTTTTGACGTTGCTGTCGATCTTGGCGGTGGCAGTCTCCCTGTCAATGCCGGTTTTTGCCCAGGAAACCTCGTCACAGGGAAGCACGACCCAAGGAATGACAAAGAAGCATAGCAAGAAGCACCGCAGCAAGCACACGAAGAAACAGGCGAAGAAGCACAAGAAGGGAAAGAAAAAGGAAGCGCCGCCGCAGCAATAGAATTTGGATCGGGTACAATCTGCGTGGAGCCTGAGTTCTAACTCAGCTTGGAGAACTAACGCAGTAGAAGCCTTCGCCTGCAGCACGCGGAGGCTTCTTTTTACTTGATAAATAAACCACTTGTGGCCATCCGCGGGTTCAGGTGAATCTGTGTCTTGATCTGCCGCCTCGCGGCATCGCCGGAGCAATGCTTGGGGTGTTAAGCCTTGCCGTCTGCCCTGGCGCTGATTCCAGACCAGCGAAACCTATTATTCGTCTTTGATCGCCGCCTGAACCAAAGCCATCATGGAGGGTGGAATGCTGGAGACGCTGATGCCGTGGTCCTTTTCAGCGTGCTCGGCGGCAAGCTTCATCAGATCTTCCACATTTTCGGCCCGGATTTCCTTGGGGCAATTTGTTCCCAGGTCACTGCAACGCAAGACTTTAGTCATTCTGCCCTCCTGACTGTTTTTTGAGGCCCGCTACCGTCATTCTAGCACGGGCCCGCGCATTTTGGTCCCCAGCCCGGATTTCTTCCCTAACAGGACCGCGTGTCTGAATATTGCGATCTCGACCTCCGGACGGGAAGGATTTCCCGAGCTAGAACTTCAACGACTCAGGCGTGTCCAAGTTAGAGTTGGCTGATTTGAGGATGAGTTTCTGTGCCCGTGAAAGATGCGGACTGTAAAAACCCCGTAAATTGGCCTTCAGAGCCCCGAATCTGACTCTCATCCCCTTGCTTCGGGGACCCATTTCGCTGATAATATCCCCTATCCAATGAGCGCGCCGTGGGAGAGGTGGAAGTTGGGCCGACGTTTAGCCGCTTTGGCGGTTTTTGGAGGGCTTATTATTTCGACGGCCTGCACTCCCGGGAATACCTATTTCCAGCAAGGCCGCAAAGCCGAGTACCGCAAGGACTGGGACACGGCGCTCATCAACTACCAGAAGGCAGTTCAAACCCAACCTGACAATGCTGAATACCTTCTGGATGAGAAACATGCCCGCATGGAAGCTTCACTTTTCCATTTGGAACAAGGGAAGCGGTTTCTGCGCGAGAAGCGGCTAAATAAAGCGCTTGGAGAATTCGAGAAAGCGGTGAGCATTGACCGCAGCAACCAGGCCGCGGAGCAGGAATTGGCGCGTTTGGTGGCAAAAGAAGCAGCTGCCAAACAGGCCCACGAGAAGAGAATCCAAAAGTCTATTCAACGCACCGAGCAGAGCGCCATCCCCGCTCCGATCGAACTCAAGCCCCTGCCGCAAGAACCCCTCACGCAGTTTCGCATTAGCTCCGACAGCAAACGCGTCTACGAAACCCTGTGCAAGCTGGCTGGCTTGAACGTCGCCTTCACGGCGGACTTCCAGGCCAAGCCGGTTTCTTTGGACCTGAACAACGTAAAGATCGCCGACGCGTTGCACATCCTGTCGCTCCAGACCCACACCTTCTGGAGGGTGGTGACCCCCAACACGATTTTGGTGGTGCCGGATAATCCTGCCAATCGGCGGGATTATCAGGCGGAGGTAATGAAGACCGTTTACCTGACTAACCCTCTGAAGCCTGCTGACCGGACGGCCATCACCACCGCCTTGAAGCAGATTCTGGGGCTTCAGCGGATCATCGATAACCCTGACGCTAACGCCATCATTATTCGCGATACCCCCAAGAAGGTACAAGAAGCTGTCGATCTAATTCATGATCTCGACCGCGGCAAGGCGGAGATCATGATTGACGTAACGGTTTTGGAAGCTGACGCGGACCGCGTCCGTGACCTGGGCCTGTCGCCCGCGACGGTGAATGCTTCTTCGGGCACAATTAACAACGGCCTTCAGGGCGCGGCGGTCTTTAATCCTTCCAGCACCGCGAGCCTCAGCCATATCTCGACCGCGGACTTCGGACTTGTTGTCCCGAGCGCGGTGGCCAACGCCATTCTGAGCGATTCCACCACGCGCATTCTCCAAAACCCGGAAGTCCGCATGACCGATGGCGACACGACAACGCTGCGCATCGGCAGCCGCATCCCGTACGCGACGGGCAGTTTTTTGCCGTCTCTTGGAGGAACGACTTCGGGCACGGGGGGCATCAGCGGGCTCATTGCGAATACGCAATTTCAATTTCAGGATGTGGGCGTCAACGTGGATTTGACACCCCACTTGCTGCCTGACGGGCAAATCGCCATCCATGCCAAAATTGACATCTCTTCTGTGCAGCCCTCCGTGCAGATTGCCGGTGTGAACGAGCCCACTTTCGGGCAGCGGCAAATCGAGCAGGACATTCGCCTCAAAGAAGGTGAAACCAGCGTGCTGGGCGGGCTGCTCCAGACGAATGACTCCACCACGGTTTCCGGAGTGCCGGGACTGGGACAGATTCCCGGGCTCAAGTATCTGTTCAGCGAGACGAAGCACGAAAAGGTGCAAACGGACGTCCTGATCATGTTGACGCCCCGCGTCATTCGCCTGCCGGAACCGGCGGCGACAGAAACGACGGCGCAAGCCGAGCAGCCCTCTTCACATGCTCCTCTTCCTCCGGCGGAGGGGCCAGCCGGAGAGATCCCGCCCGGGAACCCGCGGCAGCCTGCACCCGGTTCACCGGGAGAGCCACGGCAACCGCAATGAAATGCTTCAGAAATAACAGGCCGGAAGAACGGCGGGGAGGCTGGGGTTTTACCCTGGTCGAGATCATCGCCGCCATGGCCATTCTTATGCTGTTGACCTCCGTCGCCCTGCCGGTTGCCCGGATCGAAGTGCAGCGCACCAAGGAGGAAGAGCTGCGGCGCGACCTGCGCATGATGCGCAACGCGATCGACCGCTACAAGGATTTCTCCGACCGGGGGATGATCCCCACCCAGATGGATACGTACGGTTATCCTCCCACCCTGGAGACGCTGGTAAAGGGAGTTCCCCTCAAAGGCAGCAAAGTAAAATACAAATTCTTACGGAAGATTCCAACGGATCCAATGACGGGGAATAGGGACTGGGGATTACGTTCGATGCAAGATGATCCGGATTCCCGAAGCTGGGGGGGGCAGGACGTTTTCGATGTTTATTCGCAGAGCCCGGGCATCGGTTTGGACGGTACGCCTTATGCGAGCTGGTAAGCCCGTCGGGCAGGAGCGAGTCTTGCGGCAGTGCGAAGAACCTCGCGCGCAGGGTTTCACTCTCATCGAACTGATGATCGTGATGGTACTGATCATGATCCTGGCGGCGATGGCGGTGCCAACCTATCGAGTGGCCGTGACCCGGGCGCGCGAGGCGGTACTGAAGGATGACTTGTTCACGATGCGCAAGCTTATTGACCAATACACCCTGGACAAGCAGCAGCCTCCCCAATCCCTGGACGATCTGGTTCAGGCCGGTTACCTGCGCGGAGGCTTGCCCGTCGATCCCTTTACCGGCTCGAATCAGACCTGGCAGGTGGATGTTGAGGAAGTCCCTTTAACGGCGCAGCAAACCGTGCCGGGCATTGTGGACGTCCACAGCGGTTCAAGCGCCACATCATTGGAAGGAACGCCCTACAGTAGCTGGTAGCGATGGGAGAATACGTTTGCAAAATCGGGACCGCAGCCGGTCAGGTGGTCAACCAGACCCACGAAGCGTCTTCAGAAGAGGATCTTCGCGCCCGGCTGGCGGCCCAGGGTTATCTGATCTTTTCGGTCAGGCCCAAGTCGGTCCTGGCTCTTGAGATCGGTGGCCGACGGCGCGGGAAAATTCGCGCGGATGATTTGCTGATCTTTAACCAGCAGTTCATGACGCTCTCCAAATCCGGACTGCCCCTCCAGAAATCACTGGATATGCTGGCCCGTCAGACGCGCAGTGAGCAGCTCCGGTCAGCGGTGGAAGGCGTTCGGGAGAGGGTTCAGGGCGGGGCTCTGCTTTCCGAAGCTTTTGAGTCCACCGGCAAATTTCCCAAGACCTATTGCGCCACCCTGCGGGCGGGCGAACGCAGTGGAAGCCTGGATAAAGTCCTGGGGCAATATGTGACCTATCAGAAGACTGCGCGCTCGTTCCGCAAGAAGTTCCTCTCCGCGCTGATTTATCCGGCCATTTTAACGGTGTGCCTCATGGCGCTTATCGTTGTGGTGGACACCTTTATTATCCCCAGGTTTTCGGAGTTGTATAAGGAGTTGGACGTTCCCATGCCGCCCTTGACGGTTTTCGTCATCAGCGTGGGCATGGGGATTAGACGGGCCGCGGTTTTTTTGCTGGCCGGTCTGATTTTGCTCATTTTCGCGCTGCGCGCTGCGGGCCGCGCCCCGAAGACGCGCCTGATGTGGGAACGCCTCAAATTCCGCCTTCCGGTGGCCGGAAAACTGTTGTTAAAGTTTTCCGTGGCCGAGGTTGTGCGCACCCTCGCGACCCTGCTGCAGGGCGGCCTTCCGATTGTCACGGCCCTTCAAAACTCGGTGGAATCTGTCGGCAGTCCTTTGCTCGCACAGGGACTGGAGCAGGCCCGGAAAGAGGTGATGGGCGGGCGGCCTTTGAGCGCCAGCTTGCGCATGACGGGTTTTTTCCCACCCTTGGCGCTGGATATGATAGAAGTCGGGGAATCGACCGGAGCGCTTCCCAGCATGCTGGACGCGGTCGCGGAGTTTTTTGAAGAGGATGTCAACATCGACCTTGCCACCCTGTTGGCGATGGTTGATCCGATCATGCTTATTGGTATGGCGGTGGTGGTGCTTTTTGTTCTAGTGGCGTTTTATTTGCCGCTGTTTTCACTGGCGGGGCAGGTGCACTAATGAGTGAGAATTCAATTCCCGGCGCCGTGACGGATTTTGAGCAGGAGCTCGCCAACGCCCGTCTGGCCGCTCAGCGCTACCGCTTCGACTTTGTGGACCTGCGGGACTTCCGTCCTGATCCGGACGTCCTGCGTTCCATTCCCCTGGATTTGATGTTGCAGTACCAGTTCCTCCCCCTGGAAGCCCACGATCATGAGCTTGCCATCGCGGTGGGCGATCCCAGCGACTTGGCGCGCCTGGATGAACTAGGCATGAGGCTGGACCGCCAGTTATTGATCCGGGTGGCGGCGCCCAGCCAAGTGAAAGAGTTTCTCAGCAAGACCGACCCTTCCCAGCGCGTGCTGGATGAGGCGACGGTGGAGTTCCGCCTGGACGTGATCCGCGAGGAGGAGAACGGGCAGGAAAACCTTTCCCTTGAACAACTGGTCGGAGAGCGGGACGTCAGCCCCGTGATCCGGCTGGTCGATTCGATCGTCTTCGCGGGTCTTGAGCGCCGCGCCAGTGACATCCACCTGGAGAGCCGCGACAATTCGCTGGTGGTGAAGTACCGGATCGACGGTGCGCTCCAGCAGGCCATGAATCCGCTCTCTTACGAGTATCAATCCAACGTGATCAGCCGCATCAAGGTCATGGCGGACCTGGACATCGCGGAGCGCCGCGTGCCGCAAGACGGCCGCTTTCGCGTCAGCTACCGAGGGCGCCCTATCGATTTCCGCGTCTCCATCATGCCCTCCATTCACGGCGAGGACGCCGTCCTGCGTATTCTTGACAAGGAATCCTTGCACGAGAAATTCCGGCAGTTGCGGCTGGATATTCTGGGATTCTCTGACCGGGAAATCAAGCGCGTGCGGCGTTTCATTCGCGAGCCTTACGGCATGGTGCTGGTCACCGGCCCCACCGGCAGCGGGAAGACAACGACCCTCTACGCGGCGCTTTCTGAAATCAAGAGCGACGAAGACAAGATCATCACCATCGAGGACCCGGTCGAGTACCAGATCCGCGGCATCACCCAGATCCCCGTCAATGAGAAGAAAGGCCTCACCTTCGCGCGCGGCTTGCGGTCAATCCTGCGGCACGATCCGGACAAGATCATGGTGGGCGAAATCCGCGACAATGAAACCGCTCAAATTGCCATTCAGTCGGCGTTGACCGGCCACTTGGTCTTCACCACCGTGCACGCCAACAACGTGGTGGATGTGCTGGGCCGTTTCCTGAACATGGGCGTAGAGCCCTACAACTTTGTTTCAGCTTTGAACTGCATCCTGGCGCAGCGGCTGGTCCGCATGATCTGTGAAGAATGCAAGCGCCAGGTGGACGTCCCTCGCGAGCTGTTCGAGGAGTCGGGTCTTGACCCGGCAAAATGGCAGGACGTGGTTTTTTACGAAGGCGCGGGTTGCCAGCATTGCAACCAGCGAGGTTATCACGGCAGGACGGCCATCGGAGAGCTGCTTGCGCTTTCCGACCGGATTCGCGAATTGATTCTGGACAAACGGCCCTCCGCCGAAATACGACTGGCCGCGCGCGTCGAAGGCATGCGGACTCTGCGCGAGGCGGCCCTCGATAAGGTCCGCCAGGGCATCACCACACTCAAGGAAATCAACAAGGTCACCTTTGTTGAATAAACCCAAATTGGATTTTCGCAAGGAATTGTTGAGCGCCTGGACCCGGCTATCGGGGAAGGCACGTCCCTCTCGCGCGGCCAAGAAGTCCAAGCCGCCTCTGCCCGCTGCGGTTTATGAAGTCCAGGCCGGGTTTGTCGTGGGAGCGCGGCTCTCGCGAGGCCGCCACAAGGTCAGCCGCCTGACGGTGCGGGAGTTCGATCCCGAGGGGATCGAGGCCGTTTCCTGCCTCTCGAATGTCTCGAAGCC